>JBAUGH010000345.1:0-4230 GCA_049679565.1 Acidobacteriaceae bacterium | reverse complement strand
GTGCAGGCGACGGCGGAGCGCCACGCCTTCCCGCGCGGGCGCCTGCTGGAGATGATGGATTATGCCGAGGTGGGGATCCGGCAGCTGCATGAGTTGCAGCGGGAAGCCATCGCCGGCGGCGGCCTGGGCTGAGGGCGGCCGGGAACGGCGCGGTTGTTTGCCGGGCAGCCTGCTTCTCCTGGTATCGGATTTGCACACGTTACTTCGGTCCCCTGTCCTCGCCACTGCAGCGCGGGTAAAATTGAAGTGGACACGTTTTTCGAACGAAACAGAGAGCAGGAGAGACAACGATGTCGATGAATCTGACGCCCGGCAAGCTGGCCGGACTGAAATCCGTATCGGACGGGCGGGGCGTGATCGCTGCGGCCGCCATGGATCAGCGCGGATCGCTGAAGAAATCGCTGGCTAAAGAGAAGGGCGTGGCGGAAGTTCCGGACTCGGCCCTGATCGAATTCAAGGAACTGGTGACCGAAGTCCTGACGAAGCATGCGTCGGCGATTCTTCTCGATCCTGAATTCGGATTGCCGGCGGCGAAGCGGCGCAACGGCAAGGGGCTGCTGCTGGCGTATGAGAAGACCGGCTACGACGCGGCGCTGCCTGGGCGGCTGCCGGACCTGCTGGATTTGTGGAGCGTGCGCCGGCTGAAGGAAGCGGGGGCGGACTGCATCAAGATTCTGCTGTACTACACGCCCTATGAAAAGTCGCCGATCAACGATCACAAGCAGGCGTGGGTGGAGCGCATCGCCGACGAGTGCAGGGCGCACGACATCGCCTTCTTCCTCGAGCTGGTGGGGTACGCGGTGCATGGCGAAGACGAGAAGTCGGTGGCCTACGCGAAGCGGAAGCCGGACATCGTGACGGGATCGATGGAAGAGTTCGGCAAGCAGCGCTACGGGGTGGACGTGCTGAAAGTGGAAGTGCCGATCCAGATGGAGTTCGTGGCGGGCACGAAGTCGTTCAAGGGCGAAGCGGCGTACACGCGGGCCGAGGCGCTCGAGCATTTCCGCCTGGCGGCGTCCTCGACGCACAAGCCGTTCATCTATTTGTCGGCGGGGGTATCGAACCCGGTGTTCATCGAGACGCTGGAACTGGCCAACGAATCGGGCGCCACGTATAACGGCGTGCTGTGCGGCCGCGCCACCTGGAAAGACGGCATCGCCATCTACGCGAAGCAGGGGGCGAAGGCGTTCGAGGAGTGGCTGAACACGAAGGGCGTGGAGAACATCGAGAACGTGAACCAGGCGCTGAAAGCCGCGCATTCCTGGCACGACAAGGTGAACGTGCCGGCGCTGGTCTGAGTTGTTTCTTTAAGAAGAGAGCGAGCGAGAACAGAGCAAGCGGGGAAACGCCGGAGCGAAAGCTCCGGCGTTTTTCTTTTGCGGGGCGAGGCCGGGGGGCGAACTTTCTCCGGCTGCCCTGCGTAGTCTCCTCCACCAACAATCTGCTTGCATCGAGGCTTGCTCATGGAAAACCTGGCGATGGAGAACCTGGCTCAGGACATTCGCTACACGATTCGAACGCTGCTGCGGGCCCCGGGTTTTTCTTTTGTGGTGATCCTGTCCATCGCGCTGGCATTTGCGGCGAACGCCACGGTATTCAGCGTGGCCAATGGACTATTGTGGGGCGTGCTGCCGGTGCGGGATCCGGGGCAGATGGTGATGTTCTCCGAAGGCGACTCGTTTTCTTATCCCGACTATCTGGATTATCGCGACCAGACGAAGGGGGTATTTGCGGGCGGGGTCGCGGCTCATTTTGCGCTGGTTCCGGCGAGCGTCGGCGGCAAGGGAGAGCCGGAGCGGGTGTGGGGCCAGTCGGTCAGCGGGAACTTTTTCGGCGTGGTGGACGTGCCGATGACGCTGGGGCGGGGGATTCTTCCGGCGGACGACACAGCGGCCGGGGGACACGTGGTGGTGCTGAGCAACGGGCTGTGGCGGCGGCGCTTTGCCGCGGATCCCAACATGGTCAACCGGGACATTGCGCTGAACGGGCGGCAGTACACGGTAGTGGGGGTTGCGCCGCCGGGATTTTACGGGGTGGATCGCGGGATCGCTTCGGATTTTTGGGTACCCCTTTCGGTGGCCGAAGAGATCCTGCCGGATCTGACGATGGACGGGGGCAATCTGCGCACCGCGCGCGACAACCAATGGCTCATGCTGGACGCGCGGCTGAAGCCGGGCGTGACCCGGGCCCGGGCGGCGCTGCTGGTGAACGTGGTGAAGAAGCGGCTGGACGACACGTGGCACCGGAAGGACAAGGTTCACGAGAAGGTGACGCTGCAATCGGCGGGCGGGCTCATCGCCGGGTCCGCCACGCCCGCCTTCACGCTGATGGCGGTGCTGATGGTGGTGGTGGGGCTGGTGCTGCTGGTGGCCTGCGCCAACGTTGCCAACCTGCTGCTGGCGCGGGCGACGGGGCGGCAAAAGGAAATCGCCATTCGCCTGGCGATCGGCGCCGGACGCCGGCAACTGGTGCGCCAGCTGCTGATTGAAAGCCTTCTGCTCTCGCTCACCGGGGCCGCGTTTGGATTTGTGCTGGCCGCGGCGGCGGCTCGCGCCATCTCCTCGTTCCAGCTGCCGCTGCCATTCCCCATCGCCTTCGACTTCAACGTGGATGGGCGCGTGGCCCTGTTCACGCTGGGCCTGTCGGTGATCACGGCGCTGCTGTTTGGATTGCTGCCGGCGCTGCGGGCTTCGCGGCCGGAGCTGGTGGGATCGCTCAAGGACGGGCCCGCGGGATTGGGGCGCAGGGGGCGTTCGGGGATGCGCAACACGCTGGTGGTGGTGCAGGTTTCGCTCTCGCTGGTGCTGCTGACTACGGCCGGGCTGTTTCTGCGCAGCCTGGGGAACGCTTCCTCGATCGACATTGGATTCAAGCCGGCAAAGCTGCTGATCCTGTCGGTGGACCCGAAGATCCAGAACTACTCGCACGACAGGACGGTGCAGTTTCTGGGGCAGCTGCGGGAGCGGGTGACGGCGATCCCGGGAGTTCGCTCGGTGAGCTTTGTGGGCAACGTGCCGCTCAGTCTGGGCGCCAACATGAACAGTTTCGCGGTGGATGCGGCCGAGGGACACCCGGCAGAGAAGGTCACTGCCATCGTGGATGCGGTGGGCACGGGATATTTCCATACCATGGGGATTCCGCTGCTGCGGGGGCGCGATTTCACTGCGCAGGTGGACGGCGCGAGGGCGGCGATCATCAACCAGACGATGGCGGGCCATTTGTTTCCCGGGCAGGATCCGATCGGCCGGACGCTTCGCGAGGATAAGGTGACGTACACCGTAGTGGGCGTGGCGCGCGACTCGAAATCGCGCACGCTGGGGGAAAAGCCGACGGATGCGGCGTATTTCTTTCTGGATGCGGCGCCGGAAAAGGCCAACAGTTTCTTCGGCACGACTCTTCTGGTCAAGACCTCGGTCGATCCGCACAGCCTGGCGGAGCCGGTGCGGGAACAGATCGCGGGGCTCGATCCGAACATGGCGGTCTTCAATATCGAGACGATGCAGGAGCATGTCGATAAGTCACTGCTGCTGCCGCGCATCTCGGCGCTACTGCTGGGGATTTTCGGGGCGATCGGCCTGACCCTTGCGGCCATCGGGCTGTACGGGGTGATGAGTTATTCGGTGCGGCGGCGGACCCGCGAGATCGGGATCCGCATGGCGCTGGGCGCGAAGCGTGCCGCGGTTCTGAGCATGGTTCTGCGCCAGGGGATGATGCTGACCGCGGTGGGACTTGCCATCGGGCTGGCCATTGCGTTTGCGCTGGGCCGGTTTACCGCGAGCGTGCTGTACGGCACCAGTGGGACGGATCTGCTGACGTTTGCGACGGTTTCTGTGGTGCTGGTGGGGACAGCGGCGGCGGCAGTGCTGGTTCCGGCGGTGCGCGCGGCGCGGGTCGAACCGACGACGGCGCTGCGTTACGAGTAGCCCGCGGTCCGGGCTGGCGCAGGAACAGACCGGTCCGCGTCAGGCCGGTCAGCCTCAGGCGGAGGCCAGTGTCCGTTGCCTCTCGATGAACTTCTCGCAATGCTGGGTTTGAGCCTCGCCGGTTTCGCGTCTCACCATCATTGAATCGGGAATCTCTGCGCAATTCGTAACCGTCGCCATCCTGATCTGAGGCCTTCGTGATTCGTATCGTTCTGTTCTGGCAGCGGAGTGCGCTGTGCCGCGGATGGGCCGCACTCGCCTTCGCCGGCGCGGCGATGGCGGCATGCCCCGCGGGGATGGCGCAAAG
>JBAUGH010000344.1:0-2703 GCA_049679565.1 Acidobacteriaceae bacterium | reverse complement strand
GGTGCCGGAGTACTTGCCGAAGAGGACACGGTCGCCCTTTTTGACGTCGAGAGGGAAGACTTTGCCTTCGTCGTTGGACTTGCCCTTGCCGACGGAGATGACTTCGCCTTCCTGGGGCTTTTCCTTGGCGGAATCGGGGATGATGATGCCGCCGCGCACCGACTCGCTCTCCTCGATCCGGCGAACGAGAATGCGATCGTGCAGCGGAGTAAACGTGGTGGTCGCTGTAGCAGTTGCCATTGCTTCTCCTTCGAGTGACGGGAGCGCGCGCTCAGGCGCGGCTCCGCAGGGTGTTGCCCGCAGAAAGCTTTCTGCGGAAAGGAACTTCGGTGGTAACGCAAACCATCAGGGAATTGGGGGCGACCGCCGGGACTCACGTGACCTTCCTGAGTTCCCGGAGCGACATTGCGCATGCAGGCCGCGCCCATGCCGCTGGTTAGCACTTTCGCCCTACGACTGCTAAGGTAAATGGCTGATCCTGTGGATGTCAAGGGGCAGGAGGGTGAAAAGTGAGTGAAAAGCACTCAGATAATCGGATTATTGTCGGTTAGCGCCGGGGCTGGGGTCCGCCAAAGGCAGCGCAGCCCCGGGAAGATGGCTCTTTCCGGGGCTGGGGGCTGACTTCAGGGGTATCTATATCTATCTACTTGCCGGGCTGGTTGTTGGGCTGGAACATTTCGAGGCGGACGTGCCACTGGACGGACTGGCCAGGTTTGAGGGTGACCATGCCGGTGTTCATGCCGTGCCATTCCTTACCGAAGGGGTCGGCAAAGTTGAACTGCTGTTCGATGGCGGCGAAGGATTTGGTGGGGGGGGCATAGACCTGGACGGTGCGGATGTCGGGCGAGAGGCCGAGGATGCGGATGCCGTAGTTGCTGGCCGGGTCGGTGAGGTTGACGTCGACGGCGCCGTCGGTGCGCTGGAGTTTCGACCAGTTGTCGTCGAGGTAGATGTCGTCGAGCGGCTTGCCCTGGGGGGCGGTGAAGTCATACTTCGTGCCTTTGACGGGAAGGAGTTTGCCGGTGGGGAAGACATCGCCATAGTTATTGACCTGGGCGAGCTGGGTACCGGGCACGTGGAGGAGCGCCTGTTTGCGATCGCCGCTGGGAATGGAGAAATAGGGATGCCAGCCGATGGCCATGGGCTCGTCCTCGTTGCCGACGTTTTTAGCGACGACGGTGGCGTCGACGGCTTTGCCGGTGAGGGCGATGAGGAAGCTGAGGTCGGTCTGAGAAAGCCAGTGGCCGCCGAAGTCGCCGGCGTGGATGACGCCGGTGACGGTCTGGCCGTCGGGGATGGTGAGGGTCTGGATGTCCTGGGCCTGCGAGGCGAGGATGAGCCCGTGCATGGCGTGCAAATCCATCTGGGGGTGTTCGCTGTTGTGCCAGTTAGCAGGGAGGGTGATGGTCTTGCCGTGCCATTCGGTGGTGATGGTTTTGTTGTCGGCGGATAGCTTGCCGATGATGCGGTTGGGATAGGGCACGAGGAAGGCGCCGCCGAAGCTGAAGCTGGCGTTGCCGTACTGATCGGCGGGGCCGCCGCTGAGCGCCTGGGCCGCGGTGGCAAGGTCAGGAGAGGCGAGGACGGGGATTTCGCCTTTGCCGGGGAGGTTAGCGGTGATCTGGAAGACGTTCATACCGCGGCCGGGCAGGACGGTGACGGAAAGGAATTCAGGCTGCTGGCCATTGCTGGTGGCGCCGCGGGTGAGCTTAACGACGGGCTCGCCGCCGATTTGGGGGGCGGTGGTCTGGGCGGGCTGAGTGGTTTCGGGCGCGGGCTGCTCCTGTTTTTTGCAACTGGTCATCAAGATGATTGCCGCTGCCGCGAACGCGGCAGTGAGTCCCCTTCGCATCGACATGGATTTGTTTTCTCCGGCATGACAAGAATGCGACGAATTCTGAAGCGAACTTATTCTACGCCCGGATTCAGGGGGAAGAGCGCGGTTAGAATCACGAACAAAGATGGATGCGCCGATTTTGTCGCCGCTGGAGATCCTGAACCAGAGGATTGTGAGTTGCGAGCGCTGCTCGCGGCTGCGGGAGCACTGCGCGGCGGTGGCGGAGAAGAAGCGGCGCGCGTATGTTGACTGGAACTACTGGGGGCAGCCGGTGCCGTCGTTCGGAGACCCCGGGGCGCGGGTGCTGTTTGTGGGGCTGGCGCCGGGAGCGCACGGGTCGAACCGCACGGGGAGGCCGTTCACGGGCGACGGGTCGGGGGATTTTCTGTATCCTTTGCTGCACGAGGCAGGGTTTGCATCGCAGGCGGAGTCGCGGCACCGGGACGACGGGATGGTGCTGAAGGATGCGTGGATAACCGCGGTAGTGCGCTGCGCGCCGCCGGGCAACAAGCCGCTGCCGGAGGAGATGGCGAACTGCGCGCCTTATCTCGACGAAGAGATCGCAGCGCTGGGGGAAGTGCGGGCGATCGTTTGTCTGGGCAGGATCGGGTTCGACGGGGTAGTGGCGCATCTGTTGCGCACCGGGCAGGTGGAGAGGCGGGGCGAGCTGGTGTTCGGACACGGGGTGGAATATGCGATTCCCGGGGGGCGGTGGCTGATGGCCAGCTATCATCCATCGCTGCAGAACACGAACACCGGGAAGCTGACGGGTGCGATGATGCTGCGGGTTTTCCAGCGGGCGCGGAAGCTGGCGGGTTTACCCGGGCGGTAAATTCCGGCGAGCCGCCGGACATCCTGGCTAAAGA
>JBAUGH010000343.1:0-11133 GCA_049679565.1 Acidobacteriaceae bacterium | reverse complement strand
CTGGTGGGGTTTCGTCTGCAGTATTCCGACTGGCGCGAAGATAATCGATCGACCCGGGACGACTATTACCTGCTGCTGTGCCCTCCCCTCGCCCAAGAATTTCGCATCCAACGCATGGAGCGCAATGGCTGAGGCAGTTCGCCCCCGGAACTCCGGCTGGTTTGTCCTTCTTTTGCTGGCGCCGCTGTTTGCCGTGGCGCTGCCGTCGCTTCTTTTCTGCGCGCTCGAGGTCGTTCTCTGGCTGCATGGCGCACCGGGAAAGGCTCCGGTCTTGTTCCATCTGCCGCCTGTGACCGGATGGGATCGCCTTTTCGCCATAGAATCATCAATCTATCCCTGGGTCGCGCGGTGGAATTCTGCCGCCACCCTCGCAGCAACGCTGGTATTTGTCGCGACACTGCTGCGCCCGCGATGGAGATACTGGGCGATACCGGCCCTGATACCCTATTCCGTGCTGCTCTGCGCGGACTTTACGCTCCGCTGGCGCTACGCACTGATGCCATGAGCCCGGCCGTCAAGATCATCGAGTGCCCGCGCGATTCCTGGCAGGGGTTGCCGAAAGCAATTCCCGCGGAAATTAAGGCCGACTACCTGCGCACTCTGCTGGCGGCGGGATTTCAGCACATTGATGCGGTCTCGTTTGTTTCGCCGAAGATTGTGCCGCAGATGGCGGATGCCGAGCAGGTGCTGAACTATCTGGACCCGCCGGACGATGTCGAGATCATCGGCATTGTCGTCAACCCGAAAGGGGCGGAGCGGGCGATTGCGTCCGAAGCTGTCGCCACCCTCGGATTTCCATACTCCGTCTCGGCGCAGTTTCTGCGGCGCAACCAGAACCAGAGCCCGGAGGAGACCCTGGATGCGCTGGAGGCCGTTGGCCAGGCGGCGTTCCAGGCGGGGCTGGGCGTTGTGGCCTATATCTCCATGGCCTTTGGGAATCCGTATGGCGATCCGTGGAGTGTCGACGAGGTGGTGTCTGCCTGCGATTTGCTCACAGATTCCGGGATGAGGCAGATTTCACTCGCTGACACGGTAGGGCTGGCAACACCGGAGCAGGTTGAGGAACTGGTGGCAGCCGTGCTGGGATCGATTGATGCACAGGTCGAGGTTGGGGTGCATCTTCACGCGCGGCCCGACCAGGGGGCGACAAAGGTGGCAGCGGCGTATCGGGCGGGATGCCGGCGCTTTGACATGGCGATTGGCGGTTTCGGCGGGTGTCCGTTCGCGCAGGATGCCCTGGTAGGCAACATCGCCACTGAGATCGCGCTCGCCGAATTGAAGCGCCTCGGGGCGGAGCTGCCGCGGCTGCAGCCACTGGACGGCCTGCGCGCGGCGGCCGCTGAGATCGAGCGGAGATATGGCGTGGCCATACAGTAGGACAAGCGCTCAGGATTCAGAGGCAGCCCCCAAAACCGGTAAACTGGAAACGATGATTCCCACCCTCGAATGGACCGCGGACGGCGTCCGCTTTCTCGATCAGACGAAGTTACCGCTGGAAGAAGTCTACGTTTTGGCTACCCGCTACCAGCAGGTGGCCGACATCATCACTACGATGGTGGTGCGCGGAGCGCCGGCCATCGGCGTGTCGGCGGCTATGGGACTGGCGCTTGGGGTAAAGAATAGTCAGGCAGCAACGGTTCCGGCGCTGGCGGCCGAGTTTGCCACGATGTGCAAAACGCTGGCTGCCACGCGCCCGACCGCGGTGAATCTCTTCTGGGCCATCGAGAGGATGAGAGCGCTGTTCGACGACCTGGCGGCGCGGCCAGGCATCACGGTGGGCGCGATTCGCGAGGCCCTGATCGCCGAGGCGCAGCGCATGTACGACGAGGACATTGCGGCGTGCCGGCAGATGGGCGGGCACGGAGCGCCACTGCTGCCCAATCCGGGGGGCGTGCTGACCCATTGCAATGCCGGAGCATTGGCCACCTGCGGCTATGGCACGGCCCTGGGTGTGATCCGGTCCGCCGTGGAGCAGGGACACCGGATCCACGTCTACGCGGACGAGACCCGGCCGTTCCTGCAGGGCGCTCGACTGACGGCATGGGAGCTGATGCACGACGGCATTCCCACCACCGTGCTGTGCGACAACATGGCGGCCAGCCTGATGCGGCAGGGGAAAATCCAGGCCGTGATCGTGGGCGCGGACCGGATAGCCGCGAACGGCGACGTGGCGAACAAGATCGGAACCTACGGGGTCGCGGTGCTGGCGAAAGAGCACGGGATTCCGTTTTTTGTCGCAGCGCCATGGTCCACGATCGATCTCAAGACGCCGACCGGGGACGCGATTCCGATCGAGCAGAGGGCTCAGGTTGAGGTCACCCACCATGCCGGCAAGCAGCTGACGCCCCACGGCGTCGGGATCGAGAACCCGGCATTTGATGTGACGCCGGCGCGCTATGTGACGGCCATCATTACCGAGCGCGGCGTGCTGCGAGCTCCCTACGACGAGTCGCTGGCCGGTTTGCAGACGGTGGCGGCGGACTAAGGCGCCCGGCGGCCTGCGCTTCAGGTGAGACCCTGGAGCCAGCGCATGTAGGGATAAAGAAGCAGGAAGAGGATGAGAGCCAGCGCCAGAATATCGGCGTACAGCAGCAGCATCACCCCGCCGTGATAAAAATCCCAGCGGCGCCGCATGCAGCGGGAGGTCTCCCAGGTTCCGTATACCGCCGCTGCCGTGGGCAACAGGAGAAGCGGGGTTGGATGGATATCGGGGAAGCCGGCCCAGAAGATGGCCAGAACCACGCTCCCCACCACGAGCAGAGTTCCCCGAAGCAGCGATCTTGCCCGTATATTGAAGACGGCATACTGCATGGACTGCGGATCAACCCATGACTACTGTATCGAATTCGCGCTCGTCATCGGCAGCCGGAGCGCCCGGCGAACAGCCGCGCACCGCAATCAGAGAAGCAGCCGGCTCGAAGACAACCCCGGTGCGGAAAGCCCAGGCCGATGACGCGGGCCGGGAGAAGCGAGAGAGGATCGTGAAGAGGGTGGCGCGAGAGCTGCGCGACGGCTTCTACGTAAACCTGGGGATCGGGCTGCCGACGCTGGTGGCGAACCATGTGCCGCCGGGGATCGAGGTCGTGCTGCAGTCGGAGAACGGGATGCTGGGCGTCGGGCCCTATCCGCTGGCCGGCACCGAGGATCCCGATCTGATCAACGCGGGCAAGGAAACAGTGACGGCGATGCCGGGGGCGGTTTACTTCTCCAGCGCCGACTCGTTTGCGATGATCCGGGGCGGTCACATCGACCTGAGCGTGCTGGGGGCAATGGAGGTGGATGAAGAGGGCACTCTGGCGAACTGGATGATCCCCGGCAAGATGGTCAAGGGCATGGGCGGAGCCATGGACCTGGTCGCCAGTGCGCGGCGCGTGATCGTCGCGATGGAACACACGACAAAGGACGGCGCACCGAAGATCCTGAAGAAGTGCACCCTGCCGCTGACCGGGGTTCGAGTTGTGGAGACGATTGCGACGGAACTGGCGTGGATTCAGGTAACGCCGCAGGGACTGCTGCTCGAGGAGATTGCGCCCGGAGTCAGCGTCGAGGACGTGCAGCGGGTGACCGAGCCGCGGCTGCGGGTAAGCGTGGATCTGAGGGAGATGGCGGGGTAAGCGATATCCGCCTCCTGATCCTGCCGCTGTGCTGGCCGTCAGGCAAGAAACAGGTGATCGTTTTGCATCCCGTGCAGGCCCGACTCCGAGGCGTTGCGCAGGTAGCGTTCGCGCGCCAGGCGGAGGCGGGCTAACTGCTCCTCGGCGAGCGGATGGCAGGAGCCAAGCTGCTCGGCAGCCAGGCGAATCTGGGCAAGGTGCTCGAGTGTCTCCATGCGGAAGAAAGCTTCCGAGAGGGAACTCCCGCAGGTAACGGCTCCGTGATTCGCGAGCAGCACTGCGTCATGGCTCGGGATGAAGGGGCGGAGGCTCGCGGCTACCTCTTCGGTGCCGGTCGTGGCATACCGCGCGAGGGGAACCGGGCCGAGGGTCATGGCGGCTTCCTGGCAGATCAGCTGGTCGAGGGCCCGGCCGGAGCAGGCAAAGGCCGTAGCCAGTGGAGGATGTGCGTGGATCACAGCCCGCACGTCAGGGCGCTCCCGATAAAAGGCCAGGTGCATGCCCAGTTCGCTGGTCGGGCCGCGCGTGCCTTCGATGAGGCGGCCCTCGCCATCGACGACGAGCAGGTCCCGCGGACGGAGCAGCAGTTTGCTGACCCCGCTGGGGGTAACGAGCAGCGTCTCCTCATCGAGGCGGACGGAGAGATTGCCCGCCGTGCCCGGCACGAAACCAAGCCGGTACAGCCAGCGGCCAAAACGAACGATATCCCGACGCAGGTGGTTGCCGTTGCGAAGGGTGCGATCAGCAAGGTTCTCGGAATGCAACAGTGTCGACATGACTTAGAAAGCCCATCAGGGTTGAAGAATCTTAAAAGGAGAAGAAAGCGCGGTCGCCGGCCTGGGAAAGAGGCTGGCGCGGAGTTTGTTCCATGTCTGGCCCATGCGATCGGACGCGAAGAAAAGATGGCCGGCGGTGAGTCCGCCAACAACGCGGTGATGACCGACAGCCGCCAGCGCCATGGAAGCGACGCAGCCGCACTGCGAACAGTCCGGATCGCCGCCGAACTGGCACGGCGTGACCCGCGTGCGGAGATCGGCTGAGATGGTCTTCGTCGTGCGCGCGAAGATACACGCTTCGGGGCTGGTGGGGGGAGTGTCCAATTCGCGGAGCAGAGATTCGGGCATTTCGAGGATGGGATATTGGTCGCTTAGACGGCGAATATCGGCGATGACCGAGGCGCGCTGCACCGGGTTGAGGATTTCGACGTCGGCGGCGCCGCGCTGGGGAGTGAACAGGCTGAACCAGACCTTCACGATTTCGGGATGGCCGCTCCAGAAACGCAGGAATTCTTCGAGGTACCCCGGGCGTTCGGCAATTTGCGAGGTGATGGTGCAGTGGATGGTGATGCGCGCTCCCTGGATGTTTTTGAGGATGCGCTCGTAGGTGGCGGGTTTGCGGCGTGCGTCGTGCTCGGGCTGCAGGCCGTCGATGGAGACGACCACGTTGAGCTTCTTGTATTTGGACCAGGCGGCGGGGATAACGCGGAAGGCGCTGGTGACCAGCTGGGTGTGGATGCCGCGACTCTCGATCTGCGGCAACAGGAGTTCGACCTCTCGGTGGCGCACCATGGGGTCGCCGCCGACCAGAGAGACGTGCAGGGGCTTGTGCTCGTCGAGCAGGGCGAGAACCTTTGTGACCAGCTCGTCCCCTTTGAAGTCGGAGAGCTCGCGCAGCTGCGATGAGCCTCCCAGATGGGCGGCGTCGAAGGCGTAGCACCCGGGACAGCGCAGCGGGCATTCCTTGGTGATCTCGATCGACAGGGAGGGCGCGCGACCGGCCAGAATTCGGGACCAGGCGTGGATGACTTCGGACTTTTTCATGGTCTCTCCCGTTCACCGTGGAGGGCTGTTAATGATAGCGACGAAGAGGCCGACTCGAGGCCCTCCATCTGTGGGATTGCGCACAGATAACAGTCAGATTCGCAGAGGAAGAGGAAGGGTCCACAGAAACACCCCGCCGGCGCCTGGAAGCAGTGCTTCCGGGGCCAACACGGATCCCCGGCGCAGATTGCGTGCGGCGCATGGAACGACTGAGCCCTGGTCCAGACCGCAGACGACCAGCAGCAGTCCGATCGCCCGGCGGCAGTGCTGCGCGCGCAGGAGCACCAGGCAGAGGCAGGAAACCGTGACCAGCAGCGTCAGCTCAAAATCCTGACCTCCGTGCAGAAAACGGTCCCATGCCCAGAAGTGCTGAGTGAGCGGCATGGTGAGAAGTTCGACCGCGACAAGGAGAAGGAGCAGGCGGCTGAGCTGGATCGAGAACTGGATGGGGTTCATCGTTTGGATCCGGGCTGCGCAGCGGATTGTCGCGGGGCTCAGCAAAACATGCCTCTCCTTCTCAGGATTCTACGCTCTCCCGGCAGCCGTTTCCGGCGCTGAGTGCCTTTCGCTCGCGGAGCTCCGTTCAATGCGTGGCGGCGATGCTGCCGGCATTGGTCGGGTCAGTTCCGGTAGTCGCCGTTGTGAAACTGGTGAGCGCACCGGCGGTGGCGGCGCTGAATTGGAAGATCTGGAGATCCGGATCGCCGCCCGCGTTCATGACGGCGACGTAGGTATCGGTCTTATCTTCAACGAGTGCGGACGGCAGCTTGCCGGTTGAAAAAGGCGAGCCGGAAATAGTCGTGAGAGCCCCGGTTCCGGTGAGGAGGAAAGCACTGATGGTGCCGTCGGTGCGGTTGGCCACGTAGACATAGCTGCCGGTAGAGTCGACCAGGACAGCATAGGGCCCGGTTCCCGTGGCGTAAGGAGAACCGGAGACCTCGCTGAGGCCGCCACTGGAGGAGATGGTGAAGATGCGGACGGAGCTGATGCCGGTTTCCGCGGCGAGCAGGTACTTGCCGGAAGGCGTCACGGCCATGCCGTAGTCGGCATCGCCGGACTGTTTTGGATTCAGCACGCCATTGACCTGGGCAAGGGCTCCTGACCCGGTGTTGAAGCTGAGCGTGTAGATGCCGCCGGTGCCGCAGGCGACGAAAACAAGGGAGCCAGCGGGGTTGATCTCGAGATCGGTCGCCGGCGTGGCGGTGTTAAGGGTAACGAAAGACGAACTGATGGCGGTGAGCGCGCCGCCGCTGCCAATCTGAAAGACGTAGGCCTCTCCCGAGAAGGCGTCGGCGCCCAGCAGGTACTTGCCGGTGGGATCGACGCGCAGGACGGAGGGCTCCACGCCAGTGGCGACCGGACCGCCACTGTTGCCGAGGGTGAGGCCGCCGCTGGAGCCGATGGTGAAGACGTAGATGCCGCCCGCTTCGCTGCCCGCATAGAGGTAGGAGTCGTTGGGCGTGACGGCGAGGGCGGTCGGCTCAAGTGCGACCTGGATCGGGAAGCCCGATAGCGCGCTGAGCGAGCTGCCGGCCAGGGAGAATCCGGCAATGCTCAGCGGATTCGTGCCGAGGTTGCCCACATAGAGGTAGTCCCCGGTTGAGCCGGTACTGCCGCTGCCGCCGGAGCTGAGAGGCGGAAAGAACTGGCCGCAACCGGCGAGCAGCACAAGAGGGACGAGACAAGCCAGCGCGGCGATGCGAAGCCAACCCTGGCTGCGAAGGAGGGATTCTTTGCGGGCGGGATGGTTCCGGTTGGCCTGACCGGACACGAACTCCTTCGGGACGAATGCTTTCTGGGCGAAGCTGGGGAAGTCCATTGCGGCCTCACGACTATAGTAGCGGCTCAAACCTGGAGCGGCATTCTGACAGACGTGGGGGAAGGGCCGGGCGCTCCTGGCTGGCCTGGGTCCGACGGCTGCCAGCGGCGGCACGACCGGGGTTCCGCGCATCTCACTGCCGGTAACCGGGGAGGACCCTGGTTTCATGAGAGAAGGAGCGAACTTGAAAGCAGCCACGGTGGTAGGGATCATCCTGATCGTTGTAGGCATAATCGGGTTTGCGTGGGGCGGTGTGAGCTTCACGCATGAAAAGAAGGACATCGACATGGGACCGATCCAGGTGCAGCACAAGCAGACAAAGACCGTGCCGATCTCGCCTATTCTCAGCGCGATTGCGCTGGTGGGCGGCATCGGGCTGGTGGTGGTGGGAGCACGCAGGTAAGGCAGCCAAAGACAAGCAGACAGCCAGCGAGAGGCCATCAAACAGCGAGCAAGAGGCCGGCAGACAGACAGCGAGAGGCCGGCCAAATGCCAGCGAGCCAACCTGGCTGCGGCTCAGATCTCCCAGCGGAAGATGGCGGCGCCGACGGTGAATCCGGCGCCTACGCTGGCGATGAGAACAAGGTCGTTCTTCTTCAGGCGGCCTTCCTGGCGGGCGGTTCCCATGGCCAGAGGAATGGTGCCGCAGGTGGTGTTGCCGAAGCGGTCGATGTTGATGATGACCTTCTCCGGAGGCAGGCCGAGGCGCTCGGCGCTGGAGGTGATGATGCGGCGGTTGGCCTGGTGGGCAACGAAGACATCGACGTCGGCGCCGGTGAGGCCGTTGCGCGCCAGCACGGTTTCGGTGGCTTCCACCATCTTGCGCACCGCGAACTTGTAGACCGCCTGGCCGTCCTGGTGGACGTAGTGCATCTTCTTGTCCACGGTTTCGTGGGTGGAGGGATTGAGGCTGCCGCCGCCGGGCATATAAAGCGCGCAGGCGCCGGAGCCGTCGATTTCGTGGTGGAAGTCGACCATGCCCAGCTCGCCTTCCTGGGCGGGCTCAAGGAGGACGGCGCCGGCTCCATCGCCGAACAGGACGCAGGTAGAGCGGTCGGTGTAGTCGATGATCGAGGACATGGTGTCGGCGCCGATGACGAGGACCTTCTTTTGTGCGCCGGACTCGATCAGCTTCGAGCCCACCTGCAGGGCGTAAACGAAGCCGGAACAGGCGGCGGAGAGGTCGAATCCCCAGGCGCCTTTGGCGCCGAGGCGGTCCTGCACGAGGCAGGCAGTGGAAGGGAAGAGCATGTCGGGGGTGACGGTGCCGACAATGATGACTTCGACTTCCGCCGGGTCGATGCCGCGCTCGGCGAGGCAGAGGCGGGCGGCTTCGACGGCCATGTGGCTGGTGGCCATGCCGGGCTCGACGATGTGGCGCTCCTTAATGCCGACCCGGCTGGTGATCCACTCGTCGGAGGTTTCGACCATCCTTTCGAGGTCGGCGTTGGTGAGCAGGCGGGGCGGCGTCCAGGTTCCGAGGGCACTGATTTTGGCACGAGCGGGCACACGCGGGCGGACGTTCAAAGTCAAATCAAGTCTCCTGTTCCTGCTGTTCGGCGCAAGAAGTATTGTACGCAACAAGCGGCCGGCAGCGAGCGGGCGACGAGAGAGGCGGGCGCGCACGATGCTAAAATCAGACGTGTGCCGGGTCCTGCGCGACGCAATCCCGCCAAACCCGCCAGGTCCGGAAGGAAGCAACGGTAACGGGCCAGTGCGTGCGCAGCAGGTCACCCGGTGCACTAAAATTTCTCTCCTGCTTTCTTCGCGATACCAGGACCTCCTTAGTTTCGATATTGCGAATCCCCTGCACCTCCTCTGATTTCTCACTTTCATCAAAGATCCCCTCATCCCCCCGGCATGCGGTGGAAGGAAAGGGCGCTTCCGGGCCCGAGCGGCTGGGGACTCCTGCGATCTCTCCCTCTCGGAAAAAACTTTCTAACATAGGACTACGGCAAGTTACTGAACCGGCGGGAGATTCAGGAGGGTCGTAGGTGACTGCGGCAAATTGTAGAAAAGACGGGCCGCCAGGCGGGCTCTTTGGCGGCGGGTGCGGGGGACGATGGGGAGAGCGGGCTCGCGCAGACGATGGTTGCGGGGGCTGTGCGTGAAGCAGTGATCCTGGCCGCGGAGCGTGGGGGAGCAGCACGGCTCGCCGCGGAGATTGAAATAGCCGCACTGGCGGGGCGCGACGCGATTGGGGTGATGGCTATAACAAAAGGACTGGCCGGGCAAAGCGCGGCGGCCGCAAGGTTGGCCGGCGCTGACCGCGGTGCAGAAACGAGGCATGATGAACCTCCGGGTTCAAAAGGCAGCCGGTAGCCGGCCGCCTGGAGCGGGTGGCGTTGGCCACCAATAGAAAGGGCCGCCCCGAGAGGCGGCCTTTTCTGTTTTCACCCTATATATATAGAATACCAGATCCATAGCTCAACACCGCCAACTTTGTTTGAGTTATCCGGCGTGTAAGTGACGTGTTATGAAGAGACATTACTTTGGTGAAGAGCTGCGGGGCTTGACAACTTTGTGGCGCAGTCCGCCGTGCACGGTTGCAGTGCGCCTGCAGACAGTTTTCAGTCCGCAGTGCACGGGGACGATGAGGACAGCAGAAGCTGTTGGGGAGAAAGAAAAGGGCCGCCGAAGCGGCCCCCGGAATCAGGTGCGTTCCGATTAGAAGTAGAACCTGCCCACGAGCTGGATGGCGCGGCCGGGCTGGGGATCCTGATTGGGATCCGCCGATTCGTCGACGCCGGTAATGGTACCGAACGTGGGGCTGCTGAAATTGCCGCTGGGATTGGCAAAGTTGGCATGGTTGAAGGCGTTGAAGGCATCCATGCGCACCTGCACGTAGCGGGAACCATCCGCGTTGATGGGAAAGTTCTTGGCGATGTTGAGGTTGGTGTAGTCGAAGCCGGGGCCATGGAAGAAATTGCGCTTGGTATTGCCAAAGGTTCCGATGGGCTCCAGAGAGAAGGCGGAGGGATCGAACCACTGGTTGCCGGAAGCGCGGGGATTCTCGCTGCTGATGTGGAAGGTGGAGGTGTCGGGATTATCGGCGCAACCGAATTTGGCGCCGCCGTCGCACCACAGGGAGCGGTCCTGGCCGGTGGAGATGCTGATGGGAAAGCCGGTTTGGAAGGCAGTGATCCCGGCGACCTCCCATCCGGAAAGGGTTTCGCGCAGCAGCGCATTCTGGCGCATGAAGCCGGCAACGGGCACGGTGTAGATGTAGGAGCCGATGAGGCGATGGCGGGCGTCGAAATCAGAATCGCCGTAGTTGAGGTACTGATAGCCGGGGACCCAGTTATAGGTACGGCCGGCAGAGCCGGTGAAGCTCTCATAGCCGGAAGCATTGTCGAGCGAATGAGCGTAGGTGTAGGCGAGGGTGAACTGCAGGCCGTGGGTGGGCGCTTTGATCAGGCTGGCCTGGAAAGAGTTGTAGTTTGAGGTGCCTTCGCTGTTCTGCATGCCGTCGCTCAGATACCAGGGCTCCCCGTTGGGCAGGCTGGGGATAGCGCCGGCGCCGGTGCCAGGCACGATGGCCGGATTGGCGGTGAACTGCGGGAAGTACTCGTGAATGGCGGAGGCGAGGCCGCTGTTGCAGTTGTCGCTGGAGGGGAAGCCGGCGGGCACGGAACCGGCGAGGCAGGCGGCGTGACCGGCGGGGGTGATGGGATCGCCTTCGTAGAAGGTGGCGAGGCGGCGTCCCATCGAGCCGACATAGCCGATCTGGGCGACCATGCTGCCGGGCACGGCGCGCTGGATATTGAGGTTGAAGTTATAGATGTAGGGAGTGTCGTAGTGGGGATCGAAGGTAGCGAGAGTGAGGAAGTTATAGAGGCCCCAGTTCACCGTGCCGCCCGCCTTCGGTGGGGAGTAAGGG
>JBAUGH010000342.1:0-4101 GCA_049679565.1 Acidobacteriaceae bacterium | reverse complement strand
CGGAGTCAGGTCGTCGAGCACCCAGAGGGAGCGCCCGTGGGTGCCGACGACCAGCGAGTTCTGCTGCGCATCGAGCGCGATGTCGTAGACCGCGGCGTTGGGCAGTCCCAGGCCGAAGAGATACCAGTGGTCGCCGCTGTCCCAGGAAACGTAGAGGCCGTTCTCGAGGCCGGCGTAATACAGGTGGGGATTGCGCAGATCGCGGCGGACGACGTGGGCGTAGATGCCGGCGGGCAGGTTCCCCGCGATCGAAGTCCAGGTGGCGCCGTAGTCGGCGGTGCGGAAGAGATACGGTTTCAGGTCGCCGCTGAAGTGGCGATCGACGGCGATGAAGGCTTCGCCCGGGTTGTCCGGCGCCACGTCGATCATCTCGATGCGGCCCCACTCCGGCAAATTTGGAATATTGGCGGTTACATTCTTCCAGGTCGCGCCGCCGTCGCGCGTCACCTGCACCACGCCGTCGTCGGTGCCCACCCAGATCACCTTCGGATCGCTCTCGGCGGGGGTGATGCTGAGGATGGCGTCATAGATCTCGGCGCCGGAGTTGTCCTTCATTACCGGGCCGCCGGAGGACTGCTGCTTCGCCTTGTCGTTGCGGGTCAGGTCGGGGCTGATCGGCTTCCAGGTGCGGCCGCGGTCTTCGCTTTTGAAGACCACATTGCCGCCCGCGTAGAGCACTTTTGCGTCCTGGGGCGAGACGGCAAAGCCGGCATCCCAGGCAAAGCGGTAAGGCAGGTCGGCGACGCCTCCGCCGGAGGTGTCGCGCGGGTAAGGCTCCATGTCGCGGCTCTGCTCGGTGGTGCGGTCGAAGGTGGCCCAGACGCCGTTCTGGGTGCTGTTGTAAAAGAGATTCGGATTGTCGGCCGCCTGGATGGCAAAGATTCCGTCGCCGCCGTTCAGGGCAAACCATGAGCGATCGAGAATGCCGGAGGGGTTCTTGTTGCGCCCCGGGCCGCACCACGCGCTGTTGTCCTGCAAGCCGCCGCACACCAGATAGAACGGCCCGCTGCCGGTGCTCACGTGGTAGAACTGCCCGATGGCGATGTTGTGGATGAAGGCCCAGTGCGCGCCGTTGTCGCGGGAGAGAGCAATGCCGCCGTCGTTGCCGTCGATGACCCGTCCACTGCCCGCGGGATCGAACCAGATCGCGTGATAGTCGACGTGAATCTGATGGGCGATGGGGTGGAAGCTGTGGCCGCCGTCCTTCGATTCCTCAATATTGTTGGAAAGCGCAATGATGTGGTTGGGGTCGGTGGGATCGACCGCGAGGTGGGAGAAGTAGAAGGGGCGGGCATCGACCTCCTGGTCCTTGCTGACCATGTCCCAGTGCTCGCCCGAATCGTCGGAGCGCCAGAGGACGCCTTCGTCCGAGCCGATGACGGCGTAGACGATGTTCGGCGAGCTGGGCGCAATGGCCAGGCCGATGCGGGTGACCGGCTTTTCCGGCAGGCCGTGGCCGCTCAGGCGCCGCCAGGTGGTGCCGCCGTCGATGGACTTATAGATCGCGTCTTCCGGGCCGCCGTCGGAGTAGCTCCACGGCGTGCGGCGGTAGCGATAGGCGCCGGCAAAGAGAATCTGCGGGTTCTCCGGGTTCATCGCCAGGTCGGAAATGCCGACGCTGGGCCCCACGTAGAGAACCTTCTGCCAGGTGGCGCCGCCGTCGGTGGTGCGATAGACGCCGCGGTCTTCGCTGTCTGCCCACGGACTGCCCATGGCGGCCACGAGGACGGTGTCGGGGTGGTGCGGATCGATCACGATGCGGGAGATCTGGAAGGTGGAGTCGAGGCCCAGGTGCTTCCAGTGCGCGCCGCCGTCGGTGGATTTGTAAATTCCATCGCCAAACGACACATCGTTGCGGACGTTGGCTTCGCCGGTTCCGGCCCAGATGACGCCGGGGTTCACGGGATCGACGGCCAGCGCGCCGATGGAGAGGGTGTCCTGATGCTGGAAGAGCGCTTTCCAGGTGACGCCGCCGTCGTCGGTGCGGAAAATGCCGCCGTCCGCCGCGCCCACAAAGTAGGTGCCGGGCTTGCCCGGAATGCCGGCCACCGCCGTAACGCGGCCGCCGGAAATGGCGGGGCCGATCTCGCGGAAGCCGAGGCTGCGGCGCACGACCATGGGCAGCTCGGTGCGGCCTTCATCGTTGGCTTGCTGCGGACCGGAGGGCCCCGCGAACGGTTCAGGCTGGGGCTGGCCGGCTTGCGCGAAGCCAGCGGAAGAGACGGCGAGCAGCAGCAGAGCGGGCAGGCTGAGAACCGCCGCGGGCCCGAAGCGATGAAGCAGACGCATGGCTTTTTCCTGAAAGGGGCAGAGAGTGGAAGCAGACAAGGGGGTCAGTGTAACACTCCGCTAAGGGCTCGTGGAGGCTCGAGGTGCGGTAGTCTGCGATTTGCCGCCGCGCTTCGGGAAGCGGGATCGGGGCTGCCGCCGGGGGCGGGACTCGGGGAGCGCGGGCAAGAGTCAAACGTTTTAGTGATTGCTCCGGAGTTGCCGGCGAGGCTATAAGAGAGGCCAGAAAGAAAATGGGTCAAGCGGCGGGTAAGGGCCAGGCAGGACGCGGATTGCAGGGGCGGGAAGACCAGCGAGGATGGCGGACGGCATTGCGGCGGGCGGTATTGCGGAGGGTGGCAGGCTTCGCCTGGCTGGCGGGATGGCTGGCAGCGGCGCCGCTGCTGGCGCAGTCGCCGGTTTTCTCCGGCGTGGTGCGAACAACCGCGGGCCAGCCGGCAGGCGGAGCCACGGTCGAAGTCTTCGCAGCCGATGCCAGCGGAGCGCGGCATACCGGCGTGAGCCGGGCCGACGGCCGATTTACCGTGGCGGGCGTTATGCCGGGGCCGCACCGGGTTGCGGTGCAGATTCCCGGGCGGGTGGCGACGGCGGCCATCGCGCTCAGGGTGACGGGCGCGAGCGTGGTGCTGACGGTTTCCGAAGAGAACCAGCTGTCGGTCGAAGGAGAGCCGCTGCCGCCGGGCGCGCAGGCAAGCGCGGCGTCCGCCTCGTCTGCGGGCAGCGACGCGGAGACCACCGGCGGCGAAAAGCTGTCCAGCCAGGCGGTGAGCTCGCTGCCGCTGAACGGGCGCGACTTCAGCACGCTGCTGCTGCTGGCGGCGGGCACCATGACCGACGTGAACGGGGCGACCAACTTCACGCAGCAGTTTGCCATCAACGGGCAGCGGGGGGTGGAGGCGGTGTTCGCCATGGATGGCGCCGACATCAGCGATCCGGAGATGGGCGGCAGCACCTTCACCAACTTCAATGTGGACGCGATCCAGGAGCTGCAGTCGAGCTCCGGCTGGATGCCGGCGGACATCGGCCGCGGCGCGGCGGGATTCACCAACATCGTCACGCGTTCGGGGAAGAGCGGATTTCACGGCTCGTTCTTCGAGTTCCTGCGCAACTCGGCGCTCGACGCGCGCAATTACTTCGACCATCCCTCGATCGCGGAGCCGGGGCGGATTCCGCCCTTCCGCAGAAATGAGTTTGGATTCACCAACGGCGGCCCGGTGGTGCTGCCGCACCTCTACGACGGCCGCGGACGGACGTTTTACTTCGGGCAGTACCAGGGCTTCCGCCAGGTGCTGGGCACGACTCAGGTGCTGGCCGTGCCCACCGCCGCCGAGCGGGCGGGCGAAGATGCGGTGACCTATCCCGACGGCAGCAGGGATACGCTGCACGTGCCGGTGAATCCGCAGATTGCCGCGGTGCTGGCGCGCTATCCGCTGCCGAACAATCCCACCGGTGCTTATGGAGACCGCACCTATGCCGCGCCCTCGAACGTGGCCACCGATGCGGATCAGTTTTCCATCCGCATCGATCAGAAGCTCGGCGCGAAGGGTCAGTTCCTGGGGCGCTTCAACTACGACAACCTGACCGGGCCGACGACCAATCCGGATCAGACGCTGCTCGATCCCACCTTCGGCGTGCAGTATGTGGATCGGCAGCGGAATGTAGTGTTCACTTACACGCGCACGGTGTCGCCGCGTTTGCTGTGGTCGGCGTCGCTGAGCATCACCCGAACCACGCCGTCGTTTCCCACCCCGAACCGCACCGATCCGGCGCTGAAGTTTACCGATGGGCTGTTTGAGCCGTTCGATTCCGCGG
>JBAUGH010000341.1:0-3053 GCA_049679565.1 Acidobacteriaceae bacterium | reverse complement strand
CTTCAAGAGCATGCCCTCGGTTTTGGCGAGGGTGAGGATGGAGTCGAGCGAATCCTCGACGGCGTTGATGAAGCAGGCGGAGCACTGCGGCTTGCGGTAGCCGGTGACAGAGAACTCGACGGCGCAGGAGTGCTGGTTCCAGTGCCAGTTCTGGGCATCGGAATTGGGCTCGAGGCGGTCGCAGCCGACGTTGAACCAGACGGGCGAGTTGAAAGCGGCCTTCTGGGTGACGAGCAGGTGGACCAGCTCATCGTGGAAGACGGCGGCGTCTTCCGGAGTGGCGAAGTAGCCACCGGCCAGGCCCCAGTCGCGGATGGTTTCGGCGACGCGGCCGACCAGCTGGCGGACGCCGGTTTCGCGCTCGGGGGTGCCGAGCTGGCCGTGGAGGTACTTGCTGGCGACGATGTTGGTCGCGGTCATGGACCAGTCGACGGGAACCTCGACGTCTTTCTGCTCGAAGATGGTCTTGCCGCCGGCGTCGGCGATGGCGGCGGTGCGGCGCTCCCACTGGAGCTCGTCCCAGGGAGAGACACCGGGGCGCGAAAACGCGCGCGGGAAGCGAAGGGCGGCGGGGGGGGTCGTCGCGGAGCCGGCGCTTTGGGCAGCGGTCGGAGCAGCGGCGAGGGTGACAGATTTCCTGGTGGCCTCGGCCATGTGTGAATCCTCTCTTCGAATGATGAGTACAGCCCCTGGGTTCTGCGCTGGCCGGGTCTGTGTGAGATCCGTGCAACGCCCAAGTCCCGAAGTCGGCAACGAGCGCCGGAAAAACTGAAAAGCGTGCCGGGAAGACTTGCCCGGCTGGACCCGCGGAACAGCGTCTGAGCGAAATAGCGGACAAGAACCGCTGGTCTGTGGGTGAGCTTCCAGTTAACGGGAGAGGCTCAGGACTGCTCTACAGAACCGGTGCGGATATTTTGGAGCCGCAGAAGGGAAAGTACCCCTGTTAATAGACCATGTCAAGCGGTAACCACTACATCTTGTATTTTAGATGATTTTAGGGGAATCAAGGTGCGCAATTCCTCAGGTTCAGCTGTGGAGAATGGCGGGAAGCCGCATGAACAGCGGGTTTCCGTAAAGGACAGGGTTGCGGGGAGCGGTGACTGAGGTCATTGATTTGGCGGAATTTGCGGGCCGCTTTTCTCCCTTTCTGCTCCACAGAAACGAGCGTACGCGGGGAGGGGGCGGGTCACAAGTCACGAAAGGTGTGCAGTTTCGGTGGATGGGTGTGGACGGTGTGGAGAAATGGGACGGGAAGGGGCGCTGAGGGACGCCGCTCTGTGCAAAATTGGTCAATAGGGACAAGCGCTTGCTGCGGGATCAACAAATGCCCCGCGGTTGCCGCGAGCGGGGTCCGGGCAAGAGGACCGGGCCGTGCCGTTCGAGGGGCTCTCCACCTGATGCGGAGCATGGTTCAGACAAGGATTTTCGAAAGGGCGATAGGGCTCCGACGCGCTTCATCGAAGCCATCGCATCAGGAGGCTGACTCGCGCCGTCACTGGCCGGTGGTTTCGTTCCAGAGGAAGGCCATTTCGTCGGCGTAGTCCTGGACGAGCTGGGTCATGGAGACGCCGGCGGAGTGTCCGCCTTTGACGGAGTAGTGCAGCAGGATGGGGCGGTGGCTGCCGTTGGAGGCCTGCATGAGCGCGGTCATCTTGCGGGCGTTCATGGGGTCGACGCGGGTGTCGTTATCTCCGGTGAAGAACAGGATGGCGGGGTATTTCTCCCCCTTATGGACGTTCTGATAGGGCGAGTATTTGAAGATATAGGGAAAGTCCTTCGAGTTATCGGCATCGCCGTACTCGGTGGTCCAGAGGCGGCCGAATTCGAAGTGCTGGTAGCGGAGCATATCGAGCAGCGGATAACCGCACCAGATAGCTCCAAAGAGGTCGGGGCGCTGAGTCATGGAAGCGCCCATCAGCAGGCCGCCATTGGATCGTCCGCGGAGGGCGAAGTGCTGGGGCGAAGTGTAATGGTTATTGATGAGATATTCGGCAGCGGCAAAGAAGTCGTCGAAGACGTTCTGCTTGTTCTGGAACATAGCGGCCTTGTGCCAGGCTTCGCCGTACTCATTGCCGCCGCGCAGGTTGGGGAGCGCGAAATAGCCGCCCTGCTGCATCCACCAGGCGTATTCGGGGTTCCACGTGGAGAGCATGGGGAGATCGAAGCCGCCGTAGCCGGTCATGAGCAGGCGGGTCTGGCCGTCGCGGGGCAGGCCTTTTTTGCCGGCGATGAACATGGGGACGCGGGTGCCGTCCTTTGAGGTGTAGAAGACCTGGGTAACTTCATATTGGTCGGAGTCGAAGGGGACTTTGGGCGCGGCGAAGATATCGGAGCGGCCGGTTTTGGTGTCGTAGCGATAGATGCGCGGCGGGATGGTGAAGGAATCGAAGGTATAGAAGCCCTCGGTCTGGGTGGGGCGGCCGCGCGGAACGGTGCCGGTGCCGATGCCGGGATAAGTGAGGGTGCCGATTTGTTTTCCGGTGAGGTCGTAGACAGAGGTCTGCGGCTTGACGTCGTGGAGGCGGGAGACGAACAGCCGGCCGCCGACCACGCTGCAATCGTCGATGACCTCTTTGCCTTCGGGGATGATGGTTTTCCAGGCGGAGGGGTCGCCGCCGGGCGCGGCTTCGACGATGCGGGTGTTGGGCGCGTCGTAGTCGGTCATGAGGAAGAAGCGGTCGCCGGCATCGATGAGGCGAACGTGCGCCCTGACGTTGTAGACCAGGGGGACAAAGTCGCTGTCGGGCTTGCGCAGATCTTTGACGAGGTAGTCTTCGCTGGTGGCGGGGACGCCGTGGGCGATGCTGACGACGAGGAAGTTGTGATTGTCGGTGATGTGGACGCTGACAAGGTCAAGCTCGCCGAGCGCCTGGCCGCGATACTCGCCGCCGAAGACCTGGGTGTCGTCCTGGACCGGCGCGCCGAAGGGGTGGTACCAGACGTCGGAACCCTGGTGGGTGAATTTGGAGTAGTAAAGGCCGCGGTCGCCGGGCGCGAGCGCGACGCCCATGTAGCGGGCGGAGGGCAGCACGTCGGGCAGGTCGGCGCCGGTT
>JBAUGH010000340.1:0-3796 GCA_049679565.1 Acidobacteriaceae bacterium | reverse complement strand
GATGCAGTGTGTCCGACACGTCGACCCACGCGCAAACCTGACCGGCGCGTGTCCGTCCGGCGACGAACGACAGCGCAAGCGAGGTGCGGCCGGAGCACTCGGGACCGGCCAGTTCGCTGATGGCGCCCAGCGGCAAGCCTCCGCCCAGGGCCGCGTCCAGAGCCGCAATCCCGGTAGGCGCGGTGGGACGAATCACACGCGGGGCGGGGGTGAGCGCCGAGGGGATGCGGGCGGCGAGGGCAGCTTCAATCTGCAGGCGGAGGTGGGCGGCTGAAGGCATAACGACTTTCGCCTTATATTCGTCTATCCAGGTCGCCCCTGCAAGGGGGTGGAAATCCACACCCCTCCCTTGCCGGATTCCCCGTTCATGGCCCCTCCTGGCGCGAATGCCGGAGCCCCGCAGTTCTTTCTTTACAACCTGCTACCTGCCTTGAGACAATCGTTTGTTTTCTAAACCAGCCCGAGCGCCTGCGGCAATGGACGCCGGGGAGAAAGCGTCCTGATGAAGATACCCGGTTGGCTGTGCCTTTCCTTCCTTCTTACCGCTTCCCTCTGTCCTGCCCAGCAAGCCCATGAGTGGCTGACGACCAGCGACCGGTCGGCAGTTTTCGCCGAACAAACTCCGCCGCAGCCGTTTACCGAGGCCGCGCCCACCCAGCCGGTGATCGCTGTGAACGACATGCAGCAGTACCAGTCGATGGAGGGATTCGGCTTTGCGCTTACCGGGGGCAGCGCCCAGCTGCTGATGCGCATGTCGCCGACGGCGCGGCAGGCGCTTCTCGAAGAGCTGTTCGCGCCCGACGGGGACGGCATTCACGTCAGCTATCTGCGGGTCAGCATCGGCTCGTCCGACATGAACGACCATCCTTATACCTACGACGATGTGCCGCCCGGGGAAAGCGATCCGCAGCTGGCCAAATTCAGCCTCGATACGGACCGCGCCGATGTGATTCCCGCGCTGAAAGCCATCCTCGCCCTCGATCCGCACATTCCCATCCTGGGATCGCCGTGGTCGGCGCCGGCATGGATGAAGACCAACGATGCGCTCAAAGGTGGCGAGTTAAAGCCAGAAAATTATAGTATCTACGCGAATTACTTCGTGAAATACATCCAGGGCATGGCCGCCGAGGGAATCCCCATCCACTCCATCACCGTGCAGAACGAGCCGCTCAATCCCAAGAACACCCCCAGCATGGTGATGTTCGCGAGCGAGGAAGACACGTTCATCGCGAAGGATCTCGGCCCGGCGTTTGCGAAGGCAGGGATTAAGACCGGCATCCAGCTCTACGACCACAACGCCGATGTGCCGTCGTATCCCATGTCGATCCTCGCCGATCCCGAGGCAAATCCTTATGTGGAGGGCAGCGCGTTTCACCTCTACGGCGGCGACGCCTCGGTGCTGACCAGCGTGCATGACGCCTATCCGCGCAAGGATTTGTTTCTCACCGAGCAGTCGGTGGGCGGCCGGCCGCATCCGGGAACGATGTCTATCGATGAGCCGGTGGACCGCGTCATGATCGGCGCCACGCGCAACTGGACCCGCAACGTCCTGCTGTGGAACCTGGCTGCCGATCCGCATGCCGGACCGCACACCAACGATGGCGGCTGCACCGGATGCTGGGGCGCGCTCACGCTCGATGGCGATCAGGTGAGGCGCAACGAAGCGTATTACGTGATGGCCCATTTCTCGAAGTTCGTGCCGCCCGGCTCGCTGCGCGTGGGCTCGAACACCCTGGAGCAACTGGACAACGTTGCGTTTCTTACGCCGCATGGCAAAGTCGTGCTGGTGGTGTCGAACACCGGCAACTTCGACAAGCATTTCGATGTTCGCTACCACGGCCGCACCCTCGAGGCGTCGCTGCCGCCGGAGTCCGTGGGGACGTGGGTCTGGTAGCCGCTTGAAAATGCGGATGCGATAGCATCGCTGGGAGGGCTTGCGCTCGAACGCTCCGCCGGGATGACCCCGCGGAGAATCCGAACGCGAGCCTTTTCATCGAATCTCTATGCGCACGCAGGATGCAATCCACACCCCCGTTACCGAGCAACTCCTCGACAACCCGATCTGGAGCGCGCTGACCACCGATCAGGCGAGCTTCGCCATGGGCGGCGAACGGGTCCGGCGCTATCGCGAAGAAATTGGCCCGCTGGCCGGCATGGCCGCACAGTCCGACGCGGCCTATGAAGAGTTGCGTTCGCTGGCCGGCCCGGGCGGCATGGTGGGGCTGTTCTTTTTGGAGGAGCCGCGTCCGCCTGCGGGATGGACGCTGGTGCGCGGCGGCCGGCTGCATCAGATGATCGCGCGCCAGCCGCGTCTGGCGCGAGCGGAGCTGCCTGCCGGCGCGGAGCTGCGCGCGCTGACGGCGGAGAACGCTCCGGCCATGGTGGAGCTGGCCGAGCTGACCGAGCCCGGACCGTTTCGCCTCCGGACGATGGAGCTGGGGGAATTCTTCGGCATCTTCCACGCCGATCGGCTGGTTTCGATGGCGGGCATGCGCATGCAGGTACCGGGCGCGACCGAGGTCAGCGCAGTGTGTACGCACCCTGAAGCGCGCGGGCGCGGCTATGCGCGGATCCTGATGTCGCGGGTGATGGAGCGCATCCTTGCGGCGGGCAGAACACCGTTCCTGCACGCGCTCCAGGAAAATTCCGCAGCGATCCGCGTCTACGAGAGTCTGGGCTTTACCCTGCGGCAATCGTTCGCGCTGGCGGTGGTAAAGCGCGACGATTGACGCTCGCCCTTGCCTGTTAGCATCGCTGCAGTGCTCACCCTTGAAACCATGGTGCAGTTTGTAAAGGGCATTGGCCCGACCCTTGCCGCCATGCTCGGCGACAAGGGCATCGTGACCGTCGAAGACCTGCTCATGCACCTGCCGTTCCGTTATGAAGACCGGCTGAATCCGCGGGCGCTGAGCGAGTTGAAGCCGGGTGAGACGGCGAGCGTGATCGCCGAGGTGCGGGGCGCGGCGCTGCTCCGCACCAGGCGCATGCCGATTTTCGAGATGACCGTCGGACAGGGACTGCAGTCCATGAAGTGCCTCTGGTTCCACGGGAGCTATCTCGAAGGGAAGTTCCACGCGGGCCAGATGGTGGCCCTCTACGGCAAAATCGAGGCGTCACGTTCAGGCCGTGGATTCAAAATGATCCAGCCGCAGTTTGAAGTGATCCCTGATGGTTCCGCGGACGCGCTCGACCGGCTCCTCGAAGTGGGCCGCATCACGCCCGTCTACGAATCGCTGGCCGGGAGCAAGCTCGCCTCGCGCTGGATCCGGCGCATGATCTGGCACATTCTGGAGGAGCTCAAGGGCGGCTTTCCCGAGACGCTGCCCGGTTCCCTGCCCGACTCCCTTGTGAAGCGCCTCGATTTGCCAGGCCGCGAGCAGGCGCTGCACGAGGTCCATTTTCCTCCCGCGGGCACCGCGATGGCGCAACTCCAGGCGTCGACCACGCCCGCCCATCGGCGGCTCATCTTTGAGGAGCTCTTTTATCTCGAGCTCGGCCTCGAGGTGAAGCGCCGGCGCTTCCAGGAGAAGGCTGGGATCGCGTTCGAGACCACGGAGAAAGTACGGGCGGCGCTGCGCGAAATTCTGCCGTTTCATCCCACCGCGGCGCAGAAGCGGGCGCTGGGCGAAATCGCCGGCGACATGCGGCGCGCGTCCCCGATGCGCCGGCTGCTGCAGGGCGATGTGGGGTCCGGCAAAACGATCGTGGCCCTCGAAGCGATGCTGATCGCCATCGAGAACGGCTACCAGGCGGCGCTGATGGCGCCCACCGAAATTCTGGCCACACAACATTATTT
>JBAUGH010000339.1:0-4392 GCA_049679565.1 Acidobacteriaceae bacterium | reverse complement strand
GAATCTGGTGGCGCCGTTCCTGCTGGCGAAAGCCTTTGGCCGCAGGATGCTGGCAATGGGCAGCGGGTCGATCGTGAACGTGGCCTCGATCGCCGGACTCGTCGCGGTATCCGATCGCGCCGCCTACAACGCGTCGAAGCACGGGCTGGTAGGGTTGACGCGCACCCTGGCGGCGGAGTGGGGAGGCCGCGGAGTCCGCGTGAACGCCGTGTGCCCCGGCTGGGTGAAGACCGAGATGGACGCAGCCGATCAGGCCGGCGGAAGCTACACCGACGCGGACATCACGAATCGCGTGCCCATGGGGCGCTTCGCCACCCCCGACGATATTGCCCGCGCGATTGCGTTCCTGGCCGACGATGGGGAGAGCTCGTTCGTCAACGGCCACACGCTCACGGTGGATGGTGGCTGGTCGTCGGATGGGAGCTGGGAAACGGTGCGGCTGAGCAAGCGCTGAGCGGGCGCAGGCAGAGCCAGCGTTTCCGCTGGCTCCGCCGCATTTGCTACTCGGTTGGATTGACCCCGGTGGGTGCGTCGAGGCCGGAGCCGCGCGGATCCGGCTTGATGGTGACCGGTTGCGTATACGTCTGGCCGTCGACGGTCAGACGCACGGTGTAGTCGCCGGGAGCCAGCGCCACCGGGCCGCGGCGGAATCCGCGAGCGGGACGCGCCGCCGGTTTCATCAAGCCTGAGCAGGCATCATGCGGACGCTCGCCGGCGGCCGGGCCGAAGAAGCGCGGCTGGGCCAGATCGAGCGCGTAGCGGTGCATGCCCGGCTGCGCGGAAGGTGGCAACTGCGCGGGCTCCTCCCAGATCGCTTCGATGTTGATCTTCTCCGTATCGATGGGCGTCACCGGCGTATCGCTGGCGGCGCAGGCGCGCACCTGGCCGTCGTTGTCCACCAGCTCCAGCGTAATCGGCTGCGTGGACGCGGACTTCAGCCAGTAGTAAGCCATCACGCCGGGCAGGGGATTCTTCTCGGTCGGCTCTTCGTGGGGCAGCGGCGTGCCATCCTGGCTGCTGGCGGGAACCGCAAGCGCATCGCCGGGCTTGAAGAGATACGCGCTGCTGCCGGCGATCTGGCTGCCCTTTTCGGCGATCTGGCGCAGGGCGCTCATCTGATCCATGACCCAGAAACCGCGGCCGTGGGTGGCGATGTCGAGGTCGTCGCCGTGCACGACGATGTCGCGCACCGAGGTGACCGGCATGTTGTTCTGGAGCGGCTGCCAGTGGTCGCCGTCATCGAAGGAGACGTAAACGCGCAGCTCGGTGGCCGCGTACAGCAGGCCTTTGGTGACCGGGTCTTCCTTGACGGAGTTGACGTACGCGCCTTCAGGAATGCCGTTGACGACGTTTTGCCAGGTCTTGCCGCCGTCGTGGGTGCGATAGATATAGGGCTGGTTGTCGGCGAGGCGGTGGCGATCCACCGAGGCGTAGGCGGTGTCCACGTCGAAGCGCCCGGCCTCGACCTGCGAGACTTTGCTCCACGGGGTCATGGCGGGCGGCGTGACGTTGTCCCAGGTCTTGCCGTCGTCGCGAGTCACCTGGATCAGGCCGTCGTCGGTGCCCACCCACACGGTGGTTGCGCTCAGCGGCGAGGGGCTGATGGTGTAGACGACGCCGAAGCGATCCGTCATGGTCTCGTCGATGTCTTTCGCGGTAACGGGATCGAGGTTGGCCGGAACCGGCGGATTCATACGGGTGAGATCGGGGCTGATCTTCTCCCACGTCTTACCGCGATCGCGGGTGCGGAAGACGAACTGGTTCGAGTAGTAGAGCGCGCCGTCGGCCGGCGAGAAGACTTCAGGCAGCGTCCACGTCTTGCGGTCGGGATCGCTGGGATCGGCAGGCGGCAGCTTGCCGCCCAGCGAGGCCTGCACGTTCAGCGCCTGGTTGCAGCGGTTGGCGCCGCCGCCGTAGAGGATGTTGGGCTCGGTGGGATCGGGCACCACGGTGTCGCTTTCGCCGGCCAGGCAGATCGGCTCCCAGTTGCGGAAATCGAGGATGCCTTCCTTCGACCAGGTGCTCACGCTCACCGCGCCCGAGTCCTGCTGCGCGCCGTAGAGCCGGTAGGGAAACTGATTGTCGGCCGCGACGTGATAAATCTCCGAGGTGGGCTGGTTATACCAGGTGCTCCAGGTCTTGCCGCCATCCACGCTGACCACCGTGCCCTGATCGCTCGAGAGCACCATGCGGTTGCCGTCGCGAGGATTCACCCACAGCTGGTGGTAGTCGTCGCCGCCCGGCGCGCTCTTGATCGGGGTAAAGGTCTTGCCCGCGTCGGTCGTCACATAGGTGCCGGTGTTGATCACATAAGCCTTGTCCGGATTTGTGGGATCGACGGCGACGTTTTCGAAATACCAGCCGCGTCCCCACAGCCGGTTTTCGGAGTTGACCAGACGCCACGTGGCGCCCGCGTCGTCGGAAAGGTAGACGCCGCCTTTGGGCGTGAGCACCGGACCTTTCGCGGCCTCCGGCCCTTCGCGCAGAGGAGGAGCCACGCTGGCGCCCACATCGTCGACCACCGCCCACAGGCGGTTGGGATTGCTGGGCGCGACCGCGATGCCGATCTTGCCGACGTGATCGTCGTCGGGCAGGCCGCCGCTCAGCTTCGTCCAGCGATCGCCGCCGTCGGTGGATTTATACAGGCCGCTGCCCGGCATATACGACGGCGCATAGACGGACCAGGGCGGACGGCGCGTGGCCCAGAGCGACGCGTAGAGCACACGCGGATTTTTGGGATCGATGGCGATGTCGATGGCGCCGACGTTGTTGGGATCGGCCGCGTTGACGAGGATCTTCTTCCAGTGCGCGCCGCCGTCGGTCGAGCGATACACGCCGCGCTCCGGGTTGGCATCGTAGATGTGGCCCAGCGCCGCGACATACACGCGATTCGGATTGTTGGGATCGACCACAATGCGGCCGATGCGGCGGGTGTTCTCGAGGCCGATATGCGTCCACGTCTTGCCCGCGTCGGTGGACTTGAACATGCCGATGCCGTAGGAAATCTGCGCGCGGACATCGGGCTCGCCGGTGCCCACGTAGACGATGTCGGGATTCGACGGGGCCACGGCAATCGCGCCGATGGAGCCGATGGGGATGCCCTGGTCTGCGATCGGATTCCAGGTGCGGCCGTCGTTCTCCGTCTTCCACACGCCCCCGCCCACCGATCCCATATAGAAGGTGTCAGGCTCGCTGGGCACACCGGCCACCGCGAAGGAGCGCCCACCGCGCATGGGGCCGACGTCTCGCCACTGCAGGCCCGCGAGCAGGCTCTGGGGATAGGGACCGGCGGATTCCTGTGCGGTGAGCGAAAGCGCGAACAACGCAGTGAGGCTCAAAGCGAGAAAAGAAACAGACCGACGCAAACCCATGGAGAGGCTCCTGTTGGCAATCAGGCGGGGATGTTGGCGAAGATTCACCTTAGCACGTTGTAAGGCGGCGATTCATCCTGCAGCTACCGGCCGCGATAGCAGCCGGCAGCCGCGCATGCGTTAGGGCTGCACCGGTTCGCCTGCCACCACGCCGGTCAGTTTCTTGTCCGCCATGGTGTGGTTGAACGCCGCGACATCGGTTTTGAGAAAGTCGTTGAACTTCGCGAGCGCCGCCTCGTATTCGGGACGGAGCAGTTTCATCTGGTCGAGCATGGCAGCAGAGGGCGCATCGTCTTCGCCGTCGAAGCCGAACGCCAGCCCCAGCAGATGCTCGTGGATCATGTTGGGAACACGCAGCGTGGATTCCGCGGCGCCCGGGTTGCTGGTGATCGCGGCTTCGGCGGCCTTCATCTGCTTCTGGAGGCTATCGATGGCGTCGCCGACCGCTTTCTCGTCCGGCCCGCCTTTCACCACCACCCGCAGCGCGCCAAGCTGGGCGTTGATGGCGTCGATGCGGTTCAGCGCCACGTCCAGCTGCGAGACTTCATGCAGCAGCGCCTCGGAATCGCGATAGCGTTCCTCCATGCCCGCCTGATCCGCGTGAACGCTGGGATCCTCGACGACGTTCAGCTTCTCGGTCATCGTCTTGCCGCCGATGGTCAGCGTGGCCGTATAAGTTCCCGGAGGAACAACGGCTCCCGAGCGCGGCCCCTTGAGGAAGGACTTGCCTGCCTCCCAGCGCACCGGGCCATCCGCGCGCAGGTCCCACGTGAAGCGCTGCAGCCCTTCCTGGGTTGGCACCCAGGGGATTTCTTTCGGGGCCTCGGCATTGGCTTCGGTCTTCGGCGGCTGCTGCTGCGCCTGCGACGGCGGAGCGCCCTGCGCGGGTTTTGCTTCCTGCTGCTCGGGGTGCGCGGCCTCGGTTTGCGATCCCGCAGCCGGCGGCAGATCGCCTTCCTCGGGCGGAGCCTCGCCCCGTTCCAGCGGATGCGTGCCCTTCAGCGTGCGCACCGCGTGGCCC
>JBAUGH010000338.1:0-11778 GCA_049679565.1 Acidobacteriaceae bacterium | reverse complement strand
GTCCACAATCCCCACGACCTGGAGCGGGTGCCGGGGGGATCGAGCGGCGGCTCGGCCGCGGCAGTGGCCGCGGGCATGGCCGCCGCCACGCTGGGCACAGATACCGGTGGATCGATCCGGCAGCCCGCGTCGTTCTGCGGCGTGGTTGGACTGCTGCCGACCTATGGGCGCGTGTCGCGGTATGGGCTGATTGCGTTTGCCTCGTCGCTGGACCGCATTGGTCCCTTTGCGGCGACCGTGCGCGATGCCGCAACCGTGCTGGGCGTGATCGCCGGACACGACGCGATGGACGCGACCTCGTCGCCGCTGCCGGTCCCGGATTACACGGCCAGCCTCGACAAAACTGCCGACCAGGGCGTGAAGGGCATGAAGCTGGGCGTGCCGGCGGAGTACTTCGGCGAAGGCCTGGATGCCGAGGTGCGGGCCGCGGTCGAAGGAACGATCGAGAAGCTGCGCGCGGCAGGAGCGGAGATCCGGAAAATTTCGCTGCCGCACACGAAGTATGCGATTCCTGCGTATTACGTGATTGCCACCGCGGAAGCCAGTTCCAATCTGGCGCGCTTCGATGGCGTGCGCTATGGATTGCGCGCCCCCCACTCCGACACCCTGGCGGCGATGTATCGGCGAACCCGCGACCTGGGATTCGGCGCGGAGGTGAAACGGCGCATTCTGCTCGGAACCTATGTGTTGAGCCACGGCTACTACGACGCGTACTACAAGAAGGCCCAGCAGGCGCGGCGGCTGCTGGCCGACGATTTCCTGACGGCGTTTCGCGAAGTGGACGCGATTGTGACGCCCACCGCGCCAACGCCGGCATTTAAGATCGGCGAAAAATCCGACGACCCCGTGGCCATGTATCTGGCGGATATCTACACCGTGACGGCCAGCCTGGCGGGGATCTGCGGGGTGTCGGTGCCCTGCGGAAAATCGCAGGCGGGGCTGCCCATCGGGATGCAAATCCTGGGACGGCACTTCGACGAGCCGACCATCTTCCGCGTCGGGCAGGCAGTGGAGCAGCTTGAGCCCTGAGCGCTTCGTTTCCTTTTCACTCTGGATCGGCCGGGCTTGTAGGATGGTGCGAAACCAGCAGCCATTCTGAGGAGGCTCTTTGCCCGATACTCCGCTTCGCGGATCTCGCGAGAAAGATCCTGAGCCCGCACTCTCCCCCACGCCTATGACCGGCGAGATGCGGGCTCCGCGCGTTCCCGGCGGCTGGATTTTTTGGGGTCCGCAGGGGCTGCGAACGGGTTGGGCCGTCCTGGTGTATGGCGTCCTGCTCTACCTGCTTCCGCAGCTGGTCGCGCCCCTGATCTTTACTGTCCTTTCCCCCAACTGGCAGGGAGGGTTATCCCCCTCTGCCGGCTTCGGCATCAAGCTCGCGGAGTTCGTTGCTGTGCTGGCGGCCACGTTCCTCTTTGCCGCCTTCGAGCGCAGACCGCTCACCTCCTATGGGTTCAGGGGCCACGCGCGCACGGTTCGAATGCTCAGCGGACTGCTCTGGGGCTTCATTTGCATTTCCGCGCTGGTGCTGGCCCTCTGGAAGCTGCGATTTCTGTCGCTCACCGGCGGCACCGTCACCGGAGGAGCAGCCGCCTTCTACGCGGCAAAATGGGGCGGCGTCTTTCTGCTGACCGGCTTCACCGAGGAAGCGATGTTTCGCGGGTACCCGCAGTTCAAGCTCACCCACGGCGTGGGATTCTGGTGGGGCGCTCTGTTGCTGGCTCTGATCTTTGGCCTGGCCCACTCCGGAAATGGCGGCGAATCCTGGATTGGCCTGGTTGCGGCGGGCGCCGTCGGCCTGGTCTTCTGCCTGAGCCTCTGGTACACGGGATCGCTGTGGTGGGCTGTGGGCTTTCATGCCGCGTGGGACTGGGGTCAGTCGTATTTCTACGGCACGGCCGACAGTGGGACGCTGGTCCGCGGACATCTGCTCCGCTCGAAACCCGCCGGGAGTGTCTGGTGGAGTGGGGGCGTCACCGGGCCGGAAGGCAGTGTGCTGATTTTTCCGCTGCTGGCGTTGATCGCTCTGGGAATGGTGCTCTGGTGGGGCCGGAGGGGCGAGCGGCCCTTCCGGGGAAATGGCTGGACGGCAGGGAAGCTCCTGGACTGAACAGCTCCCGGCTGCACCCATGACTTCCGTACCTGGTCCCCCTCCGATTCTCCTTGCCGCAACTCTCCCGGTCCGCTAGGCTGAAGAGAGTGAAGAAGTGTGAGAAAGCCCGCCATCGCGCGGGCTTTCTTCGTTAGTCATCACTGTGGACTGTGCTGGCCACAGTCCTTCGGCCCAGGCCGAATCGAAATCGCTCTTTGAAAACCTGGCAGCTTACCGATGGGAGAATCGCTCTACTCTCGGCCGAATATGATTCAGATGCGGCCGCACCTGATGCAAACCTGGCCGCACCCCGGTCAGATGCGGTCGAAGTTGATGCAGATCCGGCCGCGCCCGATCTGACTTCAGCGCAATCACCTGCGCGGATTAAGGCCGCATCTGCACCAGATACAGCTTTACCGGATGCAAGCTGGCCTTACCGTAACTGACCGGCTGCGTATCACATGCCGGTATCCCGGAAGGACCCCATGCTAATCCGCTGAAAATAAGTCACCGGAAGCGTACCCGGGGGGTGGGGGGGTGGTGCGACTCGCGCCTAACGCTTGTCGAGCGGAACGTACTGCACCGGGTATTCCGGCCCGGTGTATTCCGCGCGCGGGCGGATGAGGCGGTTGTCATCCAGCTGCTCGATGACGTGCGCAGCCCATCCCGCAATGCGGCTGACGGCGAAGATGGGCGTGAAGAGATCGAGATCGATGCCCAGCGTGGTGTAGGTCGAAGCAGAGTAGAAGTCGACGTTGGCGTTGAGCTTCTTCTCATTCTTCACGAACTCCTCGATGCGGCGGGACATCTCGTACCACTTCGTGTTGCCGGAGTCGCGGCTGAGTTGCTCGGACATCCGGCGGAGATGAGTGGCGCGGGGATCTTCGGTGCGATAGACCCGGTGGCCGAAGCCGAAGACCTTCTTCTTCTGGGCCAGCAGGTTGCGCACATGCTCGACCGGATCTTCGCCCGCCTTGCCGATGGCGAAGAGCATCTTCATTACCTCTTCATTCGCGCCCCCATGAAGCGGTCCCTTCAGGGCGCCAATGGCCCCGGTGATGGCCGAGTGCATGTCGGACATGGTGCCGGCGATGACCCGGGCGGCGAACGTAGAGGCGTTGAATTCGTGATCGGCATGCAGGATCAGGGCGATGTCGAGGGTGCGGGTGGCCGCCGGGATAGGCTTCTCGCCGTGCAGCATCCACAGGAAGTTCGCGGCGTGCGACAGCGACGGATCGGGATCGACCAGCTTCTTGCCCTTGCGGATGCGGTCGTAAGCCGCCACCAGCATGGCAAGCTGCGCGGTCAGCGCGAACGATTTGCGCACGTTGGAGTCGTGGTCGACGGCGCTCTCCGCCGGGTCGTACGAACTGAGGGCCGAGACTGCGGTGCGGAGCGCCTCCATCGGGGTGCCGGACTTTGGGAAGGAGCGCAACAGCTCGTAGATCTGCGGCGGCAGGGTACGAGCCGCGGTCAGTTTGCCGGTGAAGTCATCCAGCTCCGCCTGGCTGGGCAGGTGGCCGTGCCACAGCAGGAAGGTGGTTTCCTCGAAGGTGGATTGCACCGCGAGCTCGTGAATGTCGATGCCGCGATAGGCGAGCACCCCGGCATCGCCGTCGATCCAGCAGATGCCGGAATTGGCCGCCACCACACCTTCCAGACCCTTCACCATCGTCGCTGTACCCATTGCCGCTCTTTCCTCCGGTACGGGGAATGAAAACCCGCCCGTTTAGACGGGATGCTGCGAACGCGCCGCGCGATGCAAGGGGCGCGGATAGCCATGCCGCAAAGTGCCGCGCGAAAGCAGAATTCTCCTTATAGCTTACGCGAAAAACACCTGTCATCCGTTGAGACGGATCAGGGGCGAGGAATGTCGTGACGAAAGTTTAGTCCGTGGCTCGCCGATGTGCGTGGAGTCAGATCAGGACGAGAGCGGAGACGTGGCGAAGCGGGCGCAGCGGAACGGAGCGAGGTCGATTTCCGGCTGGCTTCCGATCATCCACTGGCTCAAAACGCGGCCCGTGCCGGGGCCCAGCAGGATGCCGTTCTTGAAATGACCGGTGGCGACCCAGCAGCGCTCGGCAGTCTGGTCGAGGATAGGGAGGCCATCTTCGGAGCCGGGGCGAAAACCGATCCAGGTTTCAGCGATCGAAGCATCGCGCAGCGGAGGCCACAACTCGACCGCCCGAGCGAAGAGCTCGTGGATGCGATCGGTATAAACCACGCGGTCGAAGGCGGCGTCTTCGACGGTCGAGCCAACCGTGTAGCGGTTGCCGCCGCGGGGCACGATGTAGACCTTCGGATTGCGGAGCACGCATTGCATCTGGAGTTCGCCGGGCAGCTCGGCGGTGAGCATGTGACCCTTGCGGGGAAAGACCGGCAGCGCGGGATCGAGAGACGGTGACCAGGCTCCGGCGGCGTTCAGGAAGCGATCGGCGGAGAACCAGCCGGCGGAGGTTTCGAGCTCCACGGAAGAGGACCCCTGGTTCACGCGAAGGACAGCGGTGTGTTCGCGCAGGTCGATTCCTGCAGCTCGCACCGCTGAGGGGAGCGCCTCCGCCAGATCCCAGGCATCGAAGCTGGTTTCATCGATACGGAAAAACCGAAGGCCGGCCGTATGCGCGCCAGGCGCAAGGTTCTGGATTTCGAGTTCGCCGAGTGCCTGCTTCCCGCTGGGAAGATGTTCGCTGCCCTGGAGGGTGCTGGTGGTTCGGATGGGGATTTTCCTGCCGGACAGATGCTCGACGCGGGCGAGGAAGTCCGGATAGAGACGGAGACTGAGCAGGGCCAGCGCCTGTAGCTCGGGAGGGTTTTCGGGATCATTGCCGGCGAGCATGCCGGCGGCGGCGCGGGAGGCTTCCGACATCGCCTCGCTCTGATCGAAGACGGTGACGTGCAAGCCTGTGGTGGAGAACTCCAGCGCCGTTGCGAGTCCAATGATGCCGGCTCCTGCGATCGCCACATCCGAGCGGTTCATAGGCCAATTTTAGAATCGAGCGGCTTTGCCGGGGTGCGGGCGTGCCCCGTTCGTGTGCAGGATTCGAGTACCAGCGTGCGTGACTTTCGCGCTAGCGCACCTGAGGAAAACCCGGTACGAAATTTTTGGAGTTGGGAAGATTGTTCCCAATCGCGATGATTTTTTGCTGGGTTACGTTGCCTGGGAAAAACAACCAGCTGTGGAAATCATGGAATCATCAATGATGGCGGGCTTTTCGAACCGTAACAAAAGTAATGTCGTGGTTTGTGGAAAGGAGCTTCGCGTGCACCGCACGCGTTAGAATCTCGTTCGAGTTTGTGCAGGCAACAGCTCTGAACAGGGCCGCGGAAGTTGCAGGCTGGGTCAGCGCTTGTCTGATTGGCCTCGAGCTTCATCCGGATTGTTACGCAAGGGAGCAGAGCGCTGAAAACTGTAAGGACGCTGGAACGATGGCAGAGGTGAGATGGATGCAGCAAGTCCGCGTTCTATTCTCGTCGGCTCGTCCGGCTGAACGGCACAGTTTTTGTTTGCAAAGCAAAAGTTCCGGAGTTGGCGGCCGCCGGCGGCTGTCGCGGCCCGACCTGGGCCGCTGGATAGTGTGGCTCGTAGTCAGCTGCTGGGCGGGAATGCTGATTTCCGGCTGCGGGGTCACGTTGTCGGGCGGCCTCGTGGTATCGCCCGGGACTTTGAGCTTTGGCTCGGTCACGGTGGGGCAGTCCACGGTTTCGTCAGTGAAGCTGACAAACACAGGCACGACCGCCATTCACATTCTGCAACTGAGTCTGGCTGGACAGTCATTCAACCTGGCGGGCGGGGCGACGCTTCCGATTACGATTCCGGGCGGAGGCAGCACGACGGTGCAGGTGCAATTCGCTCCCGCGAGCGCCGGCGCGATCACCGGACAGCTGACGGTCAATACCGACGCGACCAACCAGGCGTCGGCAACGGTACAACTGAGCGGCACCGGCATGGAGACATTCGTCGCGGCGCCGGTTGCGGCGTTGAGCGGCGTTGTGTGCAGCAGCTCATCGATCACCGGTGCGGGAACAGATAACTGCACGGTCTCGCTGAGTGCACCGGCCGGGGGCGGCGGGTTCAGCGTGAACCTGTCGAGCAGCAATACCGCAGTGACGGTTCCGGCTTTAATAACGGTTCCGGCCAACGCGACCAGCACGACGTTTGCCGCGACCATCAACGCGGTTCCATCGGTACAAATCGCGACCATCACGGCCAGCACCAATGGGGTGGATGTCAGCACGTTCCTGCAGCTGAATGCAGCGACCAGCGTTCTGAGCGCGAGCGTAACGAACCTGGCCTTTGGCGATGTGGCGCTGAATACCGCGGCGCAGCGGACGATCGCTCTGACTTCCACCGGAACGCAGCCGGTGACCATCACGGCGGCAACGTTGAACGGGACGGGATTCAGCGATGTGGGGCCGGGATTCCCGGTCACATTGAATCCGAATCAGGTGATCCTGCTGACGGTGACATTCGACCCGACGACGGCCGGACCGGCGACCGGACAACTGGCGATTACCAGCGGCGGAGGTGGGGCGACGACGATCAGTCTGAGCGGAACGGGTACGGAGTCCGCGCCGAGCCCCCCGGCGGTTGCCCTGAGCGGGTTGTCATGCGACAGCATATCGATTGCGGGAGCGGGCACGGTTAGCTGCACGGTCACGCTGAGCGGGGCAGCCCCTGTGGGCGGTTTTGACGTGGCGATCAAGAGCAATAATCCGGCTGTGGTAACGCCGGGGACGGTGACCGTGCCAGGGAGCGCCGGGAGCACCGGTTTCACGGTTACGGTTGCGCAGGTCACCACGGCGCAGACGGCGGTGTTGACGGCCGCGGCGAATGGCGTCTCGGAGAGCGTCGCCCTCAACCTGAGCCCGGGAGGTCCGGTCCTCAACGTGAATGCGACCGGCGTGGCCTTCGGGAGCCTGACGCTCAACACGGTGGCGACGCAATCGGTGGTGCTCACGTCGGCGGGAACGCAGCCGGTTACGGTCAACGCGATCACGGTCACGGGGCTGGGATTCTCCCTGGCGAATCTCGCTGTCCCTCTGACCCTGAATCCCGGACAGTCGGCGACACTGAATCTGTCGTTCGATCCGGTCATTCTGGGGTTGGCTTCCGGACAGGTGACGATCACCAGCAACGCGGTGAATGGGACCTCGATGGGGTTGAGTCTGAGCGGGACGGGTGTGTCCGTGGTTACCTATGCGGTGGATCTGACGTGGCAGGCCCCGGCCAGCTCGAGCGATCCGGTGGTGGGTTACAACGTGTACCGGTCGGGTAGCGGGACGGCGTTGCAGCTCCTCAACGCGGTGGTGAACGCGGCGACCAGTTTTGCTGATGCGACGGTGCAGAGCGGCGCAAGCTACGCCTATTACGTGACGAGTGTGGACAGTTCCGGTATCGAAAGCGTGCCATCGAACACCTATTCGGTCACGATTCCATAGGGTCTGTGCCCAAAAGAGGAGGGGATGAGTGAATCCAGGCGCAACTTTGCCGCGGGTTGGGCCCGGCGGTGATACGATGACGTTCAAATCGGGTCCAGGGCGGAGCCGTGGCTATACAGTTGGATTTCAGAGGCTTAGCTTACTTGCCATCCAGCCCACGCTATAATCGGGGTTGGAAGGTGAGGACCGGCGGGACGCGCGGGTTCTCAGAAGAGCACAATAAATATCAGAATCTGTACGTCCTGATGCGCGGCTCGTTCGATTTTTCCGATCCCTGCAAATCGTTACCGATGCCTAAACTGTCCATCCACTGTGGCTCGGGGAGAGACGAAGCCGCTTCCGGGTACGATGCATACCGCCGATAGGGCAATCCGCGATGGTTTCGTTCAACCATAATGTTACCGGTCCGATTCGCATCCTGATCGCGGACGATCATCCGCTTTTCCGGGATGGGCTGCGGCGGTTGCTGCAGGCTGAGCCCGGATTCGAGGTGGTGGGGGAGTCGGCGGATGGAGACGGCATTCTGGCGCTGGCACGAGAGACGCGACCGGACATTATTCTTCTCGACTTGTCGATGCCCAGGCAGGATGGGATGGAGGTCCTGCGAGAGCTGGCGGCAGCGAAGTTTCCGGCGCGAACGCTGCTGTTGACGGCCTCGATCAACAAGGCGCAGATCGTGCAGGCGCTGCGGCTGGGAGCGTACGGCGTGATCCTGAAGGAGACGACGACGCAGAGGCTGTTCGACAGCATCCACTGCGTGATGGCGGGCCAATACTGGGTGGGACGGGAGAGCGTCTCGGACCTGGTGAATGCGCTGCGCAGCGTGCCGCCACCGGAGGGGGGCGCGCGGGTGCGGGATTTCGGACTGACACCGCGGGAGATGGAGATCGTGACCCTGGTGGTGGCGGGTTACTCGAATCCGGACATTGCGCAGCGATGCGCGATCAGCGAGCAGACGGTAAAGCACCACATCAGCAACATCTTCGACAAGCTGGGGGTTTCGAACCGCCTGGAACTGGCGCTTTTCGCGGTGAATCATCGGCTGACGGCGGCCAGCTCCTGAGGGGAGACGAGGCTGGCGGGTGGGGCGATGGGCGGCGGCAGGGGTGGCTCAGGCGGAGTGGAAGAAACGTCGGTAACACCCTATGGTTCCAGAATCCTAGCACTATGCCGTCATATGACCATAGTACTGTCGGGCCATTGATGGCCCTGGGGAAGTGCCCTAACCTAAACCTCACGATGTGGAGGCTTGCGCTCTCTGTGTGGAGCGGGCCCGGGGGAGGAGATGGATCTGGATCAGGCCGCGAGTACGGCGAGCACAGAAATCTCCCGGGCGCGGCGGTACGAGATAGGAACGCTCATCCGGTATCGGGTGAGGGGGGCGCGAGAATGGCATGAGGGAGTGACTGAAAACATCAGCATTTCCGGAGTGTTGATTCGGGGAGCGCAAGCCCTAGATCCGAGGACAGCAATAGAAATGAGGTTCCTGCTTCCCATTGAACTGGACGGCGAAAGCGCCGCTGAAGTTTTCTGCCGAGGATTGGTTATCAGATCGTCGAAATGCAGGTTTCCTGCGGGTACGGTCACGATCGCAGCCAGAATCGTGCATTCTCGGTTTCTTCGCCCCATGGGCGGCAAAGAAGATCCAGCCAGAGAAACGCTGAATGGCAACCGACGATTGGGGTATTGAATTATTTCTTCAACGCGTTACGAATGACATGAGAACGGCGACTGAGCTGAAGCTTGGCGGCGCAACCTCAGGGTTTGGAAGACTCATGTGGAAAAGTGAGCTGTAGCTCACAGGGCGAAGCTTTGCGCTGTCGGCAAAGCAGAGAAGAGTGGGGACAGGATGCTGGCGTCATCCGTAACCTTTGGGGATGGGCAGGCTGGGGATGCGTGGTGGGCGCTTTACACGCGTCACCAGCATGAAAAAGTTGTGGCCGAGATGCTGTCGGCCAAGGGATTCGAAGTATTTCTGCCGCAATACGATTCGATCCGGCGGTGGAAGGATCGGCACAAAGTTCTGGCCATGCCGCTGTTCCCGTGTTACGTTTTCGTGCGCGGCCGGGCGACGCGGCGTCTCCAGGTGGTAACTACACCGGGGATCCATACCATCCTGACAAAGGGTGAGGAGATCGCGATCATTCCGGACGCGGAGATCGACGCGATCCGCCGGGCAGTGGATGGTTCCTTCCGCGTGGAACCGCACCCGTTTCTGAAATGCGGCGAGCGGGTTCGCGTGACGCGAGGCTCGCTGGAAGGCGTGGAAGGGGTTCTGATACGCAAGAAGAATCTTTACCGGCTGGTGTTGTCGGTGGAGATGCTGGCTCAGTCGGTGGGAGTTGAAGTGAACGCCGGGGATGTGGAGCCGGTGGCCGGGCAGAACGCGGAAGCGATGATCGAAGCGGGCGCCGGGGCGGACGCAGGAAAGCTGAAGACCTACTTTTCGCAGGCATAAGCAAGTTATGATTCGGAAATAACATCCGGAGCGATTCCGAAGCTGCGAAGGTACCAGAGCAAAACGTTTACGCAAAGGTAGCTGCCGCGTACGAGGTGACGGCGGCGAACCGGACGGAGCCTTTTCCCTGTGGTGATCAGAAGAGTCATGAACTGGCAAGCGAAGCGCGTGATACCGGCGGGAGTGCTGCTGATCGGGATGTGCTGCGTGATGGCGGCGCAGACCGTGCCCACAGATAAGAAGAACGGGGAGAGCATACCGGCGGCGGAGAACGATCCGGGACAGCGTCCGGGGGCGAGCCAGGGACACGACAACACCTACGTCATCGGGGATGACGACGTTCTGGAAATCAGTGTCTGGAAAGAGCCGGAGCTGTCAAAACCAATCACGGTACGTCCGGACGGCAAGATCTCCATGCCGCTGGCGGGCGAACTGCAGGCGGCGGGCAAGACGCCTCTGCAACTGGAACGCGACATCAAGGACAAGCTGCTGAAGTACATCACCGATCCGGAAGTAGTGGTGATCGTACAGAAGATCAACAGCGAAAATTTCAACATCGTCGGGATGGTGAGCCGGCCAGGATCGTACCCGCTGACGGTGACGACGAGGGTGATGGACGCAATTGCGACGGCGGGTGGGTTCAAGGATTTCGCGAAGAAGAAGAGCATCCACATTCTGCGCGAGAACCCCAACGGGACGGAGTCGCGCTTTACCTTCAATTACGAAGCCTTCGTTAACGGTAAGCATCCGCAGGAGAACATCCGGTTGCAGCCCGGAGACACCGTGGTGGTGAACTGAGGTTCCCGCGATGAAGGCGCGTATGGTTTGGCTTCCGACGGCGGCGGTGTTGGCTTTGGCTATGGCATCAGCATGCGCTCAGTGCGATACGACGCAGCCGGGCCAGGATACCCAGCCGGGCCAGGGAACGGGCGCGCAGCAGAGCCAGAATCCGGGCACCGGGAGCAACCCCGGACAGCCTGCCGGCGAGCAAAATTCGGCCAATGAATCCGACATGGCAATACCGCCAACGGTCAGCGGCGCGACGTTTCCTATTTCTTTTGCGACCGCGGAGCGATCGAATTTTCTGGGCATCGGGCTGATGGGCGGGGTAAGTTACGTCACGAATGTCTTTCTCGGCCAGGGCGTGACGCCGGTGAACGACGAGCTCTATTCGGTCTGGCCGTCGGTGACGCTGGAGACGACCAACGAGCGGTGGCGGGAAAACTTCACCTACAGCCCGGGCTTCCAGTCGTACCAGCACGCGACGGCTCTGAATCAGATCAGCCATAACGCAACCGCGGCGGCGAGTTACCAGTTCGGCCCTCACTCCACGCTGAGTCTGCACGATCTGTTTCTGAAGACCTCAAATGCGTTCAGCCAGCCCTATTCGCTGACGACGGGAACGGTGTCCGGGTCGCCGGGCACGCCGGCGGCGCTGGTGATCGCGCCCTATGCCAATCAGATTTCGAATGACGCGGGCGGCCTGTTCAGCCATCAGTTCAGCCGGAGGGAGATGTTCGGGGTGGGCGGCGGGGCGTCGCAGCTGGATTATCCGGATCGCAGCCAGGCGGCGGGGCTATTTAACTCGAACAGTTACAATGGCAATGCCTTCTTCGATCTGCGTATGTCGACCCGCCAGTATGTGGGCGTGACAGCGAACTATTTTCACATTACCGAATATCCGACGACCGGGGCTGACGACACGCAGACGAGCACGGCGATGCCTTTCTACGCGTTTTATCTCCGGAGAGATATCATCTTCGCGGCTTCGGGAGGCCCGCAGTATTAC
>JBAUGH010000337.1:0-9575 GCA_049679565.1 Acidobacteriaceae bacterium | reverse complement strand
GCTATCGCCCCGGCCAAACAGCGGCGGGTGCGCATCTACACCATCCGCATTGCGTTACTCGTCGGCGCTGCCGTGGCTATCGGAACTGTGATTGGAGCTTCTGCCGGCAGCCCGAGTCGGCCGTGATTCCCGCTCTCGCCAAGGCGGAAGCGACACCGGTCCATCCCGCCCGGGCAGGCGGCGCCCCCGCCCGGCTGATCAGCTTCTCGGGCATCGACGGCGCCGGTAAATCAACCCAGATCGCGCAGCTGCGCGCCAGCCTCGAAGCTCTGCAGCAGGAGGTGAAGATCGTCACCTTCTGGGATGACGTTGCGGTGCTGAAGCGTCTGCGCGAAGACGCCGGTCACCGCGTGTTCAAAGGAGACAAAGGCGTCGGAACGCCGGAGGCACCCATCGCGCGCCGCGACAAGAACGTGCGCTCGCCGGCCATGACGCTGATCCGGCTGGGCATATACCTGCTCGATGCAATCTCTCTGCGCAGGATGGCTCGCCGCGCTCTGCGCTCCGGCGCAGACGTAGTGATCTTCGACCGCTACCTCTATGACGAGCTCGCCAATCTGAATCTGGCCAGGCGCGCGATCCGTGCATACGTGCGAGCGCTCACCCGCCTGGTGCCCCGCCCGCATGCAGCCCTGATTCTCGATGCCGATCCGGTCGTCGCCCGCGCCCGCAAGCCGGAATATCCACTGGATTTTCTCCATCAGTGCCGGAATTCCTATCTGCGACTGAGCGAAATTCTGGGCAGCCTCACGGTAATTGCCCCGGGAGCGGTCCAGACGGTGAAAAGGGAAGTAGAGCGCCAGGCGTTGGGTCACCTCGCCAATCGCCCCCGCCCTGGTCCTTTGTGGACCGCGGCCTCGCACACAGAAACGGACGGGCCGAAGGCCCGTCCGTTCGCCTGCTGAATCCGCCGGTTATCCGGTCTTCAGTCATAGGTGACGTTGAAGTTGTCCAGATAAGCCGTGTTCGGCGACTGGTTGTAGTTGCCGTCCATCTGGAAGTTCACCGTCATCCCATACCAGCTCGACGGCACCGGGAAGGGAGCCATTGTCTGGTTGATGGTGTAGGTCACACCGTTCATCGTAATCGTCTGATAGAGCAGATCGTTATTCGACTGCCGCTGGACCTGCAGGGTGACGTGATTCCACCCGTTGTTGACCAGATTGCAGGGAGCCCCGGTCGGAACCCATCGCGCATCGACGTTATCCCAGATATCCCATTGGCCGCTGCCCAGGTGATCGCACTGCGTGCCAAACTGAAGGCCCACCCCGCCGCCTGGATAAGAATTGATGTCGAATTCGAGCGACTGCGTCACCGCCGCGTTGGTCACGAAGACGTACGTGTCGTAAGTGAAATTGTGCAGGCTCGAAACCAGCGTGCGTGCGGTGTCGGGAAGGATGGTGGAATTCTGGCCCATGATCGGATTCGAGAACAAAGCATCCGCATAGGGCGTGGTTCCGCCGATCGTGAATTTCGTCGCATTGCCGCTCAGAGAGATATTGTTCTGGTGCTGCGCCATCGACCAGGTCACGCCATTGCAGGGATTGCAGACGTTATCGGTCGGCGGCAGCTCGCCCCACTGAATCCAGCCCGTGGCGCCCTGAATTGCTGAGACCATCTTCCCGCCGTTCACGTTGAGGTTCATCGTTTTTGTCGCAGCGCCTCCGCAATGATCCCACTCCTCAACCACCACATACTGATTCCCGCTGGGGAGCGTGATCTGCGTGTTCATCTGCGAGCCCTGAACGACGTACATGAGATTGTTATTGTCGTAGACGCCCATCGAGGCTATGCCGCTGGCGCAGCCGGTCGTAGCGGAGGCGACGAAGCTGGTGGGCGAACCGACGGTCGCGCCACTGGCGGGCGAACTGACGGAGACGCCGCTCGAATTGCTGACATTGATGGTGAGACCCGCGGTCGTTGCCCCGCCGCAGTAATCCCATTCCTCCACGACTGCGTTGTACGTGCCTGGGGTGAGCCCAACCGTGGTGTTCAGGCTGGTCCCGTTCACCGTGTACTTCAGGGTGTTGTTGACGTAAACCCCCATAGCGGCCACGCCGCTGGAACAGGTGTTCGTCGTGGCGCTGGCCGAGAACGGAACCGCGCTGCTGTAGGATCCGCCGTTCGACGGACTATTGATGACGACAGTTGCAAAAGCTGGAGAGGTTAGGAGGAGGAAAGCAAGGAGGGCGTACAGCGAATTCTTCATCAATCTGCCTCGGCGATAAGTTTCGAGCGGTGCACTCTGGGGGCTGAGGGTTGCGTTGGGCTCCTTCCGCAGGCCGAGGGAGGCTCGCGGAGGGAGTCAGGGTCTCGTTTGTCCGGGCTGATCTGACCGCGGCAAGCAACGTGCGCCTGTCAGGTACTCGACAACCTCAGTTGCATCTCCGGCTGCGCAGGTTCTTTCCCACGACGCAAGCCGGTTCCCGGCGCGGACCCACGTGCGGTGAAGGAATCAGGAGTGCGTCTCGCCTCGAATTGCAGGAGGTCTGCTACGCAACTCACTTCGGTCCCAGGACCCGGGCCCTCTCCAGGGCAGTAACCATCAAGTGATTTACTAACGGGATAATACAAAAGTTCTAAGCCAGAGCAACCCTTTTCCGAAGGCGGCATTGTAAAAATCTGTTGACGGAAGCAGCCTTTCGCCGAAGGGTGCAAATTCTTCGAGTGGAAGAGGAAAATACGTCACAGCAACGGGTCGGAATTACACGGAAGAAGGCCCTGTATCACTCGTCGAATCAACCGATTAACAGAGTAGAGCATCACCAGTCGAGCTGGCTGGCAGCTCGCCCGGGCCCGGTGTCGTGCAACGGAACGCGATCGCAACAACTCAGAGAGGGAAACGAGCGGAGACGTCGGCGGACGAGTGGCGAGCGAATGCGGACCGTTGGTAGTCTGGTAACAGTGGGGTCAGGGGTTTCCGAGATGGCGATGGGTATGGGACAAGGCGCGAAAAAAGGGCCCCGCCGCCCCGGCGCCCTGATTCCTGGGGTCCTGGTTTTTGGGGTCCTGATGCTCGGCGTCCTGATGCTCGGATTCGGCGCCTGCGCCCGAGCCCAAAACCAGCCGGCCGACACGGCGGGCAAGCACCCGCAGCCAAGCCACGCGGCCCGACCGGATGCCCCGGGGCACCGCCATCCACGCGTTGCGGATCGGCGCGAAGCATCCCGGGAACCGCCCCCCCAGCCTCCCACCGTGACCCTGAAGGAAGGGCGGCTCACCGTGACTGCCGAGAATTCCGATCTGGGCGCCATTCTGGACGACGTTGCGAAGCTGAGCGGCATGCAGGTGGACGGAACCGACGCCGGGGCCCATGTCTTCGGCGTCTACGGGCCCGGGAATCCCCGGCAGGTCCTTACCGAGCTGCTTGACGGGCTGGGATACAACTTCATGATGGTCGGGGACACTACCGCAGGAATGCCGCGCGAGCTGCTGCTGACCGCAAAGAGCGCAGCTCCCGTAACCCCTCCGGCGCCTTCGACGGACAAGGCTGAAGCATCCGGCGATGCGGACGACCAGGAGCCGCCAGGTCCCGGAGCCATCGTGCATGTGCCGCCCTCGGTCGCGCAGCAGGCCGATGACTCGCAAACCCAGGAACGGGTGCAGCAGAACCTCGAGCGTCTGGAGAAAATGCGCGAGCAGATGGATCAGCAACAGCAGGGGAGTCAACCGCAATAGGCGGGACTCACGACACCCCCGCGCCCCCGGCCGGCGCTCTATCGCTGCGCGAGATGGCGCCGGTAGATGCTCGCCAGTTCCCCAAACGCCCGCAGAAAATCCGTGGGCTTCACCTTCGATCCGGCCACATCCGTCCAGACCGGCAACGGGTATTCGTACATCTCCTTTTCCAGGAGAACAACGTCGTAGTGGTGCTGGGCCAGCAGGCGAGCCAGAATCTCGACGTCGAAAATCCAGCGCGAATGGAAGGGCTCGTCGAGAACGGCAGGCAGCTCCGGGGTGATGCGGAAGAGTTTGGCGCCGCACTGGGTGTCGTAAACCGGCATTCGCAGCAGGATCGACGCAACGGTCGCAAAGCAGCGCCCCAGGTAGTGCCGGACGGCCTGGCGGTGGATGGCCCGGCCCAGCAGCCGTACCCGGGCGCCGAAGATCAGGTTGAGTCCCGTGTGGCGCTCCAGCAGATCCAGAAAATCCACGATCTGATCCAGCGGGGTGGCCAGATCGGCGTCCCAGTAGCCCGTATACGCGGCCGTCCCGGAGGTGATCACCTCCAGCATGCCGTAGCGCACCGCCTCAGCCTTGCCGCGGTTGGGTTGCTGGTCCAGCACCGAAACCCGATCGGGGAAACGGCGGCGGAATGCCTCCAGCATGGCGAGGGTTCCGTCGCGGCTGCCGTCGTTCACAAAAAGAAGACCGATCCGACCGGCCCGCTCCGACTGCAGGAAGCCGGCAAACGCCTCCGTGTCGAATCGCGCAGCTTCGTTGTAGCACGGAACCACGACCACACAGCGAGTTTGGGAAGGGACGGACGCAGTCAGCGACGGATTGGCAGAGGCCATCAACGGCCGGGCACTCCAGTCTTAAAGTCATTTTCCTGCGCAGGCTGAAACCGCCGGGCAGCTGAGAGAAAGAAGGATAGATGCGAGGATCGGGCTGCGTGGAAGCTTATGTCTGATAACAGATATTCTGTCAACTGGAGCCCGGCCAGCTCAGGAATCCCTGCGGCCCCATTCGCCGCTCGCCGCCTGCACCGAAAGCGCAATCCGGTTCCCCACTCCCACTTTCCGCATCAATCGTGCCACGTACGATTTCACCGTCTGCTCGCGGATGCTCAGCGCCTGAGCAATTTCCCGGTTCGAACGCGCCAGCACCAGCTGCTGCAAAACCTCTTCCTCGCGCTCAGTGAAGTGAGGATTCTGCCGCCGGTTCCGGGCCGCGCCTTCCACCGCGCGATCGATAAACAGCGACAGCGCGTGCCGCGGCGCCCAGATCGTTCCCGCCAGGATCACATCGGCCGCCTGCATCACCTGAGCCGGTGCAGCCGTCTCCTCCAGCCATCCTTTGGCTCCGGCGCTGATGGCCGCCACAATTCGCTCCTCGTCCGACCCGCAGCTCATGACCAGAATGCGCTGGCCCGGATGACGCGAGCGCAGCCGCGCCAGCAACGCCAGCGAGAAGCCCTCATCCCGCAGCACCACAATCACCAGCTCGAAAGCCGGCTCGCGGAAGGCCATGGCCCAGTCGCTCGCCACCACTTCGAACTCGGTCCGCGATGCGAAGATCTCCCGCAGTCCCGCGATGCGGATCGGCTCGAAGTCCACCAGCCCGATGCGCAGCTTCCCTTCCGCTTGGTTCGAGGTTTCCATAGCACCTACAGTTTCGGCAGCACGATCCCCTGCTGCTTCTGATATTTGCCCTGCCGATCCGCGTAGCTGATCTCGCACTTCTCGTCCGACTGGAAGAACAGAATCTGGCACAACCCCTCGTTCGCGTAGACCCGGGCCGGCAGCGGCGTCGTGTTGGAAATCTCCAGCGTCACGAACCCCTCCCACTCCGGCTCAAACGGTGTCACATTCACGATGATCCCGCAGCGCGCGTAGGTGGACTTCCCCACGCAGATCGTCAGCACATCTCTGGGGATCCTGAAATATTCTACCGAACGCGCCAGAGCGAAGCTGTTGGGGGGTACCAGAACCGATTCTGCCTGCACCGAGACGAACGAGCGCTCGTCGAAATGCTTGGGATCGACGACCGCGCTGTTCACGTTCGTGAAGATCCGGAATTCGTCCGACACCCGCAGATCGTACCCGTAGGAGGACAGCCCGTAGGACACCACCCCGTCGCGCACCTGCTTTTCGCTGAACGGTTCGATCATTCCCTTTGCGGCCTGCTCGCGGATCCAGCGATCGCTCTTAATTGCCATGCCTCTCCGTGGTCCTTTTGGCTGGGTTACGGTAAAGACTGAATCTTACGGGAGGCGCGCAACGTTGACAATGCCGCCAAAGCTTTCTACGATCACCACTGAATCCGGCAATTCGCCTGACGGGGGAAAATCTTGATAAAACAGGACATTATTCACCAGGTGATTGAGCGCACGGGACTGCAGCGCAACAAGGCCGAGGCGGCTGTGGACACGGTCTTCGAGTCTCTCAAAAAAGCGCTCGCCGACGGGCAGAGGATCGAACTGCGCGGCTTCGGCGTCTTCAACGTCCGCCCCCGGAAGACCGGGATCGGTCGCAATCCCCGCACCGGCGCCGAAGTCAGTATCGCCCCAGGCAAGGCGGTCCGCTTCAAGCCCGGTAAAGAACTCCATATCCTCGACCAATAGCCCGCTCTGCCACGGAAAGTTCTCTCGCTTCCCGGGTTTCGTGGGTACACTGGACCCGTCCGGTTTGTGCTCTGCCCGGACGGTCGATCATGGCTCAGCCAGCCCTCTCCATTCCCCGCCCGATGCCCGGCAGAAGTCTGCCGCCCGAGATCGCTCCGGATTCCCCGTCCCCGGTTGAGCAGGTTGGCGTTGCTGTTTCCCTTCTGCTGCTAACTCTCATTACAACTATCTGTACCGGCGCTGTTCTGATGTTTAACTTCAGGAACGGCGATCCCCCCTTCGCCGTCAACGCAGGCTTTTTCCCGCTGGCCTGGATCGTGCGGCATCCGGATCGACTTTCCGGTGGATGGTCGTTTTCTCTCACGCTCCTCGGCATCCTGGCTGCCCATGAGCTCGGCCACTACCTCGCCTGCCGCGCGCATGCCGTGCACTCTTCTCTGCCCTGGGTGCTGCCGGCTCCCACCCTGATCGGAACCTTCGGCGCCTTCATCCGCCTGCGTTCCCGGGTTCCCTCCCGTCGGGCGCTTCTCGATATCGGCATCTCCGGGCCGCTGGCGGGCATGGTCGTCACCGTTCCCGCCCTTGTCGCCGGCCTCCTGCTCTCCCAGCCCGGTCAGCCGGAAACGTTTCATCGCGCCGCCAGCATCAGCGTCAGCACCCCGCTGGCTCTCTCTTTCGTACACTTCGTCGTCCGTCTTTTCGATCCTTCTCTGCCGCCGCTGGACGCTGCCTTCAATCCCCACCCCGTGCTCGTCGCGGCCTGGATCGGTCTCTTCATCACCTCTATCAACCTCATGCCGGCCGGCCAGCTCGATGGCGGCCACATCCTGTACGCCATTTCTCCGCGCGCCCACCACTGGTGCACCAACACCATTGTCTTTTTGCTCTTCTTTGCGGGGACGATGTACTGGGTCGGCTGGCTGGTCTGGGGATGCTTCCTGCTGCCCAGCCTGCGCCACCCTGCGGTGCCGGGAACGCCGGTGCTCTCGCCCGCCCGGCGGCGCCTCGGCTGGGTGGGCTTCCTGCTGTTCGCCCTCACCTTTACGCTGCAGCCGTTCGCCGGCGGAAGTCTGATGAGTTTCCTGCACTGACGCCGCGCTGAAAGCGAAGCGCCCATCCTCCGCTCACATTTCGATACTCCCGGATCGCGGATTGTGTCCGCCTGCCCAGCCCGCCCTGAACCTCCGGATCACTGCGTAATGGCGCTCAGGGCACACCCCAGCTTGTTCAGATTCGCCGCAGGGGAGCCCATATTGATGCTGTTGAATGTGTAGACCATGTTCCCCTTGATCGGTCCCAGCAAAGTGTCGGTCAGGGTGCCGAGCTGCGTGCTGTTCGCGTCATACTCTGTGCAGGTCAGGGTGCCGTTGGTCAGCGTCGTGGTGGAGTTGTTGGTCCACGTGCCCTGTACGACCACGTTGCCTCCCGTCTGATTCCACTGCGTCATCTGCCATACCTGCTGCTGCATCAGCGCCTGGGTGTTGTTGCCACCCCCGCTTCCGTTATTGCCTCCGCTGTTGCCTCCGCCTCCGCCGTTGCCGCCTCCGCCGTTGTTGCCCCCTCCTCCGCTGTTCCCTCCATTATTTCCACCGCCGTTGTTCGATCCGTTGAGGGCATTCTGGATCAGCGCCAGGAGAGTCTGTTCCTTGTGGTAGTAGTAGAAGGCCACTCCGGCGCACAGGACGGTGAGCAAAATCCAGACCCAGGGGACGCGCTTCGCCGCCGGCGCTGGCATCGGTATGGCCATCGGAATGGGGGCCCCGCCCGGATATCCAGCCGGCACCGCCGCATATTGCGCCACAGGCCCGGGCGCGGTAACCGAAGCTGCCGGCGGGGTTGCCGAAGGAGGTGTAGCCGCCAGATCCGCTCCACACTTCACGCAGAAGCGCTCGTTTCCTTCCAGATGATTGCCACACTTGCTGCAAAAAGCCATGGGTTTTCAGTCTCCTCGAACAAATCGTTAAGCCGGGTTCGGAAGGGCGCTCATGGAGTAGCGGCTTCGGGTGTTGCCTGCAGCGAGGCCTCCACATGATGGAGCGTGGTTTGCAGATGCATGCGCTGTTCGTCCTGCACCTGGCGCAGCCCCTGCTGGATGAGCCCGAAAAGCACATACCAGGCGATGAAGCCGCACAGGATCTCGTTCCCGTAATACGGCAGCTGATAGTAGGGAAAATCCCAGATCGTGTGCAGCACGATGGGAATCATGAAGGCTTTCAGGAAGCGCGGGTCCTTCAGCATGCTCATGCGAAGCGGCTGATCCTTCTTCACACGCCACAGGGCTGCCGCCGCAATGGCCGTCCACGCTATGTGGGTGAAGGGAGCGTCGATCGCCCGTCCCTGCAGTTCGCTGAGCATCCAAACGGCGGCCAGATGGAGCGATTTGCCAACCGCATCCTGCCCTGTGTATTTGTTCAGCCCGGCGAGGAACCCGTTGATGTAACTGGGTTGCTGAGTGCCCAGCTGCCCGATGAAGCCGTAGCCTGCGGTCTCAAACGCCGCAAACGCTGCGCCCACCGTCGCCCCGAACAACAAACCGTTCAGGATGTACTTGTAGCGCACGCTGCGGATCACCAGCGCCACCGTGGCCAGCTTGGCGCATTCCTCCACCACTCCCGCTGCCAGCAGCGAGGCGTTTTCGCTGCTGAGGAACGGCATGCTGTAGCCAATCGCCGCAAAAAACATGGAAACTGCAGCCCCGATGAACAGAAGAATCAGAAGCCGCTGCACGGAAACATTGCGCGGCGTGTTCATCTCGAAAAAGAACGTCATCACGCTCAGCGGCGCAGCGAACGATGCCAGTATCAGCACCCCGGGAACCAGCAGCGGGTTCTGAAAGTGCATCAGCGTGTAGACCAGTGCCAGGCATACGATGGCGAAAAATGCCAGCACCCGGAAGAACAGCCACGGCTTCGGCCAGCCCGTCTCGACCACATCGATGGGCGGAGTCGTTTTCGACGTCCCCACCAGCAGGTAGTCTTCCAGCTCCGACGGCGACCGATGTTTGAAGACTTCGGAGAACATCTCCGTCAGGCTGAATCCCTGCAGGTCTTCCGTGGAAGCAATCGCCTGGAGCCGCCCGCGCAGGTTCTTCAGCAGGTTCTGCGCGTTCATGGCATGCGCCTGCGCTGCCGCCTGGGGTGTCGTGTAATACACCACCTGCGGCCCACCTGGATACGCCTGCGCCGCCACCGCCATCGCTGGCGAACTTGCTGCGCTGCCGTTGGACTGCGGAAGCGTTACCCCGCAGTTCTTACAGAATTTAAATTCCGGCGGACAATCGGTCCCACAC
>JBAUGH010000336.1:0-3827 GCA_049679565.1 Acidobacteriaceae bacterium | reverse complement strand
GTTCGGAGAGCAGAGAGGTGAAGAGTAAGCCAGCAGAACAGGAGCCCCTCGTGACCTCGGCGTCCTCATCCGCCCGTGTTCCCTCGCTCGTTTCCACCGACAACGGCCACCACCGTCTCCAGCGCCTTTGCACCGGTGTCGAGGGACTCGACAATGTCCTCCACGGCGGCATTCCCGCAGGCCACCTTTATCTCATCGAAGGCGACCCCGGCACCGGCAAGACCACCCTGGCGCTCCAGTTCCTCCTCGAGGGCATCCGCACCGGCGAGCGCGTTCTCTACGTGACACTCTCCGAGTCCCGCGACGAGCTCCAGCAGGTCGCGCTGGGCCATGGCTGGTCCCTCGACGGCCTCGAGATCTTCGAGATGATCCCCCCCGACGACGACCTCAAGCCGGAAGCCCAGTACACCGTCTTTCACCCCTCTGAGGTCGAGCTGGCCGACACCATCGCCTCCATCCTCAACAAAGTCGATGAGGTCGCGCCTCAGCGCCTGGTCTTCGACTCGCTCGCCGAGCTCCGCATGCTCGCCCGCGATCCCCTCAAGTACCGCCGCCAGATCCTCGCCCTCAAACGCCACCTCTCCGGCGGAAACATCACCGTCCTGATGCTTGACGATCGCACCTCCAACTCGAACGACGACCTCCAGCTGCAGAGCATCGCCCACGGCGTCGTCCTCATGGAGGGGATCGGACGCGAGTACGGCGTCCGTCGTCGCCGGCTCGAGGTGCACAAGCTCCGCGGCACCCCCTTTCGCGAAGGCTTCCATGACTACGTCATCCGCACCGGCGGCCTGCGCATCTTCCCGCGCCTCGTCGCCGCCGAGCACAACCCCGGCTTCGAACGCAAGCCGGTTCCCAGCGGCCTGCCGGAGCTCGACGACCTGCTCCGCGGCGGTATCGACACCGGTACCAGCACCCTGCTCACCGGCCCGGCTGGCTGCGGCAAGTCCACCATTGCCTTCCACTACGCCTGCTCCGCCGCGATGCGCGGCGAAAAGGCCATGATCTTCACCTTCGACGAGTCGCACGGCACCCTGCTCGATCGCGCCCGCGGCCTCGGCATGGACCCCGATTCCGTGCTCGCATCCGGCGCCCTCCAGATCCAGCAGATCGATCCCGCCGAACTCTCTCCCGGCGAGTTCGTCGCTGAGATCCGGCGCCTCGTCGACGAGCAGAAGCTCCGCGTCCTCGTCATCGACAGCATGAACGGCCTGCTCAATGCCATGCCCACTGAGCAGTACCTCGCCCTGCAGCTCCATGAGCTCCTTTCCTATGTGGGCCAGCAGGGAATCGCCACCATCATCACACTCGCCCAGGCCGGCGTCATCGGAACCGCCATGCAGTCGCCGGTCGACGTCAGCTATCTCGCCGATACCATCCTGCTCTTCCGGTACTTCGAGCGCGCCGGCGAGATTCGCCAGGCCATCTCCGTGGTCAAGAAGCGCAGCGGCGCCCACGAACGCACCATCCGCGAGCTCTTCCTCGAACCCGGCAGGGTCACCGTCGGCAAGCCACTGAGTCAGTTTGAGGGCGTCCTGACCGGTGTTCCCAAACTGATCAGTACCGCAACTCCTCAGGAGGATTCCCCTGCCCTCTGAGGCCCATTCCGCCACCGATGAAAAGCGCACGATCATCCTTGCTCCCACCGGCAAAGATGCCAGCCTGATAGCGGGCTTGCTCGAACGCCAGGCGATTCCCTGCCACGCCGCCTCCTCCATCGACGAGCTCTGCGCCGAAATCCACCGCGGCTCCGGCGCCGCCATCGTCTGCGAAGAAGCGCTCACTGCCTCCGCTATCGCCAAACTGCGCATCGGAATCGAAGAGCAGCCGCCCTGGTCCGACTTCCCCCTCATCCTGCTCACCGTCGGCGGCCGGGTCACGCCCCAGAGCGAACGCCTCCGCCAGCTGCGCCAGCCCCTCGGCAATATCTTTCTGCTGGAGCGGCCCATCCGCCCCGAAACCCTTCTCAGTACCCTCGAAATCGCTCTCCACGGCCGCCAGCGCCAGTACCAGATCCGCGATCAGATGCAGCAATACGCCCGCGCCCAGGACGCTCTGCGCCGCTCCGAGAAGCTCGCCGTCACCGGACGTCTCGCCGCCTCCATCGCCCACGAGATCAACAATCCGCTCGAAGCCGTCACCAACCTCCTCTTCCTCATGCGCTCCAGCGAGGACCCCTCCCAGTCCCACAAATACCTCGCCGCGGCAGACCAGGAACTCGCTCGCGTCGCCGAGATCACCCGCCAGACACTCCGCTTCTACCGTGAGCCCAGTCATCCCATCGACACTGAAGTCGCCGCCGTCCTCCGCTCGGTTCTGGTGCTCTACCATTCGCGCCTCGCCGCCGCCGACATCGCCGTCCGCTCCGAAATCGACGCCCCTTCCGCCACCGTCCTCGCCAGTCCCGGCGAGCTGCGCCAGGTCATCGCCAACATCATCGGCAACGCCATCGACGCCATGCGCCGCGGCGGACGTCTCCGCGTGCGCATCGCCGAGGAATCCGACTCCGACAGGCTTCCGCGCCTGCGCCTCACCATCGCCGACACCGGCACCGGCATCCCCGCCTCCCTCCTGCCCACCATCTTCGAGCCCTTCGTCACCACCAAAGGAGAAACCGGTACCGGCCTCGGCCTGTGGGTCACCGGCGAGATTATCCGCCGCAATCGCTGGGCCATCCGCGTCCGCTCCCGCTGCGCTCCCAGCCATTCCGGCACCGTCTTCTCCATCACCCTGCCGCTTACCTCGGCCCCTGCCGCCATGGCCGTCGAACAAGCTGTGGCCTAGCCCCGCCCTCCCCACCCTCCACCGGGGCAGATTCTCTTTCCCTCGGGCGAAGCCACATGCGCTGTGTACTGTCGACTGCGCACTGTGGACTATCGACCGCCTCCCTGTACCCTGTAACCTGAATCCTCCCATGAAACTCCGCGTCGCCTCATTCGTCCTCGCCGCTCTCTTCTCCGCCCTTCCCGCCCTTCCGCAAAAGCTCCAGCTCGCGCCGGCCAGCGCGCCTCAGGACCTTGCCTCCCGCGAAAAAGCTCTGAACGACATCTTTTCCGAGTACTGGGCAGACCGGCTCGCCCACTCCCCCGAGTTCGCTTCTTCCCTCGGCGACAAGCGCTGGAACGACCAGCTCACCGACTACTCCGTCCAGGCTTACAACCAGCATCTGGCCCGCGAAGGCGCATTCCTCTCCCGCCTCGGCCAAATCGACACCACCGGTATGTCCGAACAGGAGAACCTCTCTAAAGATCTCCTCGTTCGCCAGCTCATCGACGACCAGGAAACCTCCCAGTTCAAGCCCTGGGAGATGCCGGTCAACCAGTTCAATGGCCTCCAGCTCTCGCTTCCCCAGCTCGTCCGCCGGCTCAGCTTCACCAGCGAGAAGGACTACGACGACTACATCGCCCGCCTCAACAAAATCCCCACCGCCTTCCATCAGATCACCGACAACATGCTCACCGGCGTCCAGGACCAGCGCGTCCCGCCGCAATATCTCCTCGAAAAAGTCCTCGTTCAGGTCAACGCGATCCTTGCCCAAAAGCCCGAGGACAGCCCCTTCGCCCAGCCGCTGAAGAAATTCCCCGCCTCCATCTCCGCTGCCGGCCAGGCGCAAATTCACGACGCGGTCCTCGCCGCCATCACGAAGCAGGTCTACCCCGCCTACCAGCGCTTCGCGAAATTCCTTCAGGGCGTCTACATCCCCGCCGGCCGCAGCGATCCCGGCCTCTGGTCCCTGCCCGACGGCGACGCCTACTACGCCTTCCTCGTAAAGCAGAGCACCACCACGGACCTCACGCCCGCCCAAATTCACCAGATCGGCCTCGACC
>JBAUGH010000335.1:0-2188 GCA_049679565.1 Acidobacteriaceae bacterium | reverse complement strand
TCAACGTCGGCGACCTCAAGCCCATGGAGTTCCCCATCGAGTTCTTCCTCACCATGGCGCGCAATCCCGGCCAGTTCAACCCCGATAATCTGCAGCAATATACCGAGCAATGGGCCGCACGCCAGTTCGGTACCGAACACGCCGCGGAGATCGCCGGCCTCATCTCTGACTACACGAAATACAACGGCCGCCGCAAACCCGAACAACTCGAGCCGGACACATTCAGCTTCCTCCACTTCGACGAAGCGGATCGCGTTTACGATGAGTGGCAGTCGCTCACCGAGCGTGCCGAGAAGATCAACGACGAGTTACCCGCTGCTTACCGCCCCGCCTACTTCGAGTTAGTTCTCTACCCGCTCAAAGCCTCCGCTATCGTCAATCAGCTCTACATCACAGCAGGAAGAAACCACCTCTACGCCGCCGAAGGTCGCGCCAGCACCAACGACCTTGCCGGCCAGGCCCGCAAACTCTTCGCCGAAGACGCCGCGCTTTCTGATCAGTACAACCACAAGCTACTCAACGGTAAGTGGGACCACATGATGGATCAGACCCACATCGGCTACACCTTCTGGAACGAGCCGCCTGTCAATGCCATGCCTGCAGTCACAGAAGTGCAGCCGCTCACCGGTCCGCACATGGCCGTCGCCGTCCAGGGCTCTCCCCTCGCCGTGAGCGGCCCGTTCCCGCCTCTTACGCTGCCGCCCTTCGACAATCTCAACCGACAGACGCGCTGGATCGACGTCTTCAATCGCGGCGACCAGCCGTTCTCCTTCACCGCCATCGCCGATCAACCCTGGATTCGGATCGAGTCTCACCTCGACGCCGCCAGCGGCACTGTGAATGAAGGCCAGAGACTCCACGTCAGCATCGACTGGGATCAGGCCACGCAGGCCCGTAACACCGGCGCCATCACCATCCAGCAGAAGGGCGGTCCCGCCGCCACCGTTCGCGTCGAAGCCTTGCATCCCGCCGACCCCACGCCTGAAACCCTCCAGGGCTTCGTCGAAGCGGACCATCTCGTCTCCATCGAAGCCGCGCATTTCAGCGCGCAAACCACAGCCGGCAGCGCTCATTGGATTAACCTTCCCCGCTTCGGCGAAACCTTGTCCGGCATGACCATCCTCCCTGTCACCGCGCCAGGTCTGCTGCCGCCGGTGTCCGCGCCCACTCTCGAATATCGGATGTACCTGTTCGACAAGGGCGCGGCCACCATCCAGGCGATCCTCGCGCCAACTAATAACTTCGTTCCCGGCCGTGGTCTGCGCTTCGCCGTCTCCTTCGACGATCAGCCGCCCCGCATCGTTGATGCCCTCGCCGACAACTCCCAGCACGCCTGGGAAGAAGCCGTCAGCGATGGCGTCCGCAAGGTCGCCACGACCCTCCAGGTCGATGCCCCCGGCTACCATATCCTCAAATTCCGCATGGTCGACCCGGGTATTGTCCTCGAAAAGCTGGTCATCGGATTCCCTGATCCTGATGCCCGCTCCCTCCGCTTTGGCGGGCCTCCTCCGCCGGTCATCCCCCCCAGCTATCTCGGGCCGCCCGAAAGCTATCACCCTATAACTTCACCGTCGGAGCCATAACATGCCAGTCCTGCGCCCCTTCCTGTCCTTCCTGCTCATCGTAGTTGCTGGCCCGCTGGCCCTCGCTCAGTGCACGCCCGCCCATCTCACCGCCGAACAGGATCACCAGCGCATGATGGACCTGCTGCATATCCAATCCCTCCGCCCCGGACCCTCAGGCACCATGGGCGCACCGAACGCGACGAATTATGACGAAGCCAAAGCCGGACCCTTCTCCAGGGTCCCCGATGCGCTCGTCCTCAACAACGGCAAGCCCGTCACCTCCGCGAAAATGTGGTGGAGGCAGCGCCGCCCGCAAATCGTCTCGCTCTTCGACGAAGACGTTCTGGGCAGAGCCCCTCAGCATCTCCCCGCCGTGCATTGGGAAGTTGTCAGCACCACGCACGAAATGAACGGAGATATGCCCGTCATCACGAAGAAACTCGCCGGCCACGTCGATAACTCCGGCTGCCCCGCGATCAAAGTCGATATCCAGGTGACGCTCAGCACTCCCGAAAAAGCCGATCACCCTGTCCCCGTCATTATGGAGCTCGACTTATTGCCGGAAGTCATGGCGATGTTCGCCAAACGCTTCCCCAACATGCCGAAGCCGACCGGCCCCACCT
>JBAUGH010000334.1:0-10553 GCA_049679565.1 Acidobacteriaceae bacterium | reverse complement strand
TCTCCGACATCACCGCGGCTCTCTCCACCTCGTCATTCCCCCAACCGTAGTTACAGAACCGGTGCCAGGGCAACAGCCGTCAGGCCGATCACAAAACACACGAACATCCATACCAGATAAAGCCGCGACCGCGCCGGCGCCGCGGCGAATTCCTTCCAGATGAAGACTCCCCAGCAGGCTGAAACCATCGTGGCTCCCTGGCCAATCGAGTAGGAAACCGCCGGTCCAATGATATGAGCTCGTGACGCCACAAAGTTCAGAACCGCTCCGGTGCACCACACTGCTCCGCCCAGCAGTCCCCAACAATGCCACGCCCCGGGCATCGCACCATACTCAGCCAGCGACACCGGTTCGCGCCCATCCAGCGGCCGTTTCATGAGCAGGGAATTGACGGGAAGGGCGCACAGCACCACACCCACAGCAAAGAAGAATGAAGCCGCATACGGGCCCGCCGCGTGTGGCCCCGCCATTGAACGCGCCACGAACGGATAAAACGTACCCATCAGCACGCCGGCCGCCAGACTCAGTGCAATGCCCCGCCCGCCGGCCGCCTGCGTTTGCCGCTCGCGCAGGCGATGCGCCACCGCATCGAAGACAATTGCCGCCAGTACCAGCGCAATGCCGCCGAACAGCAGCCAGGGGTTTCCCCCTGGTGCAATCAGGTAGCTGCTCACCGCGCCGATCACCAGAGCCAGCCCAATCCCTACCGGGAACGCCACCGCCAGCCCGGCAATCTCGATAGCCGCCACCAGCAGCAGATTGGCGACGTTGAACAGCATGCCGGCCAACCCGGCCAGCAGCACCGATGACGCTCCGGCATGCACCACTTCGTCCAAAAAGGTCAGTCCGGTTCCGCCGTGGCTGCCCAGGGTCAGGCCCCACCCCACCGATCCCAACAGCACCCCACCCACATAGTCCCAGTAGAAAATCTGGAACCGGCATCCCGGGCACAGCTTCATCGCATTGGCCCACGATCCCCAGCAAAGCATGCTCAGGAGCATGAACAGGAGCGCAACGACATAGGTCTCGGGCTGATACAAAGCGCTGATTCATCCGCGGCGCCGTCGCCGCGCTCCTCATCTGGACTTGAAAGCTTTCAAACCCTCGGGCATCATCGGACTTCCTTCGCAGCCCTGTCAAGCTTTTCGCTTTCCTGCCCCCTCAGCGCGCCCCATTCTCGGCCGGTGCTCCCGCGGTCTTGCCTCCTCCGCCAGCCGCGCCACTGACGCCCGCCGCACCAGTTCCGTTTCCATCAGAATCTTCCGCGGCCTGCCCCCCTGTCCTCCGATTCGCTGGATCAGCAGCTCCGCCGCGGCCGCGCCCAGCCGGTATACCGGCTGCTGCACGCTGGTAAGTGGCGGGTGCAGAAGGTCCGCCATGTCAACATTGTCGAAACCCGCAATCGATACGTCTTCCGGGCATCGCAGCCCCAGCTCTCGCATCGCCATGAGCACGCCCATCGCCATCAGGTCGTTGCCCGCAAAGATCGCCGTAGGACGAGGTGCCGGCCGCAGCAGCTTCAGCGCCGCCTCGAAGCCGCTTGCCCGGTCGAACTGTCCATGCACCACGTAGCCCGCCGGCAGCGGCAGACCCGCCTCCTTCAACGCCCGCCGGAACCCCTTCAGCCGCTCGATCGCGCTGGTCAGATGCAGCGGTCCGGCAATCGTGGCAATATGCCGGTGACCGTGATCGATCAGGTGCAGCGTAGCCGTGTACGCCCCCGTCTCGTTGTCCGCCCGCACCGTATCGCCCTTCCAGCCCGCCGGCTCGCGGTCGATGCAGATCGTCGGGATCCGGCGCCCATTGCGCTCAGGCTGGTCCTCCAGCCGGCTGTCCTCGGCCGGAATCACCAGCAGCCCCGCCGGCAGGTAGGACTTCAGCTCTTCGAGGTAGGAGGACTCCTTGCGCGGATCGTTATCGCTGTTGCACAACACCAGCCGGTACTGGTGACGATACGCAACGTCTTCTGCCGCGCGCACCAGCGCCGGAAAGAACGGGTTCGTGATGTCCGGAATGATCATCCCGATCATGTTGGTGTAGTCGCGCCGCAGTCCTCGCGCCAGCTGGCTCGGCTGGTAGCCCAGCGCGCGAATGGCGTCCAGCACCCGCTGGCGCAGCGGTTCCCGAACGGCCGCCGTCCGGTTGATCACGTTCGACACCGTGCCCAGCGACACGCCGGCCCGCTTCGCGATGTGGTGCATGTTGATGCGGCCGCTCATGTTCTGAGATGTTAGCTCACTTGCGCCCGAACTCCGCCACATATACGCCGTCCCGGGCGGGCGCCGAATCCCGGCGCCCACGTGGCCGCAGCCCTGCGCAGAATGTGCGTGGCCGTCAACGGCTTTCTGCCGTTAATGCAAACGAACGGGGCTTCGGCTGGGCGCTCCTGTACTCGTCGTCGACCAGGTGCCGGTCGAGTGCGTCCAGCGCTGCCAGCGCTTCATCGCGCTCAGGCACATCACTCGTTTCCGTCAGCAGGTCGAAGCGCGTTCCACTCAACTTCGCGCGATCGTCAGCCGTCCAGTCAATTGCCTTCGCTGCCTGCTCAATCGGCGTTTGATAGAGAGCAAGATTCACGCCACGATCCAGATCCTCGAGGGTGAACGATGCGACCGTCTGCCCGTCGATGGACAGGGTGTATTCCGGCGCCTTAAGTCCCGTCACCCGGAGCATTTCCTCGTCCAGCGATCCGATGTCAGAGATCTTCACCAGGAACTGCATCATGGTGTCGTTCATTTCAAGGGGCAGGGGATCCGCCTGATCCAGCTCCGTCCAGGTCAGCTTGTCGTTGCTCGCGTGAAAAGCGCTCACCGTTGTCCTTTCCGACTCTGCTACGGTGCCCGTGCGCGCGTCCAGCGTCACCCGGCTCACCACCGGGTCGATGTGCCACCCCGCCGCCAGCGCCGCCGCCATCACCCAGTGTCCCGCTGGCGACGGATGTATCCGGTCCGGCAGCAGCGACCCGGCCATCTGTGCGTTGCTGCGCGTCGCCGCGGCCAGCGCCTCCATCATCGGCTGATTCAGGTCGATCACCGGAATGCCGTCCTCGTGGCCCAACTCCTCCACGAACTTCCCGTAACGAATCATCACCGTGTTGTAGCCGGCAATTGCCGGGGGATGCGCAATCTCGTCATACGGCGACGGCGCGATCAGATACAGCCGCGCCCCCGGCGCTGCCTGCCGCAATCTCCCAATCAGCCGCTGGTACCCGTTCGCGTACGCCTGAAAGTTCCTGTCATACTCGGTGGTGTAGCGCCCGTCGTTCATTCCCAGCATCACCGTGATCACCGTAGGGTGCAGGGGCGCCACATCGCGCTGCACGCGCGTCTCCATGTCGCCCGCGTGACCGCCCTCCACGGTGTCGCCGCTCACCCCTGCGTTCAGGAAGGTGATACGCATCCCGGGATAGCGCGAGACAACGAAGTCCTCTGTGAACCGGGTATAGAGCCGCTGCGCCGTGATGCTGTCCCCATAGAAAACCACCCGGTCGCCGTCCCTGAGTGCAAAGGGCCCTCTTTCCGTCTGCGCCCATGCGGGAGCAACCGCCGCCGCACCCGCTGCCGCCAGTGCCGTCAGGCACCGGAGAATCGCTTTTCTTCTATTTGAAAGCATTCAATATGAGAACGCCATACTATCCAGAGTATTACTTACATGTCAACTCAGCAAAGAGGAGGAGGACGACGGCGCGGCTCTCTCCACCCGCTCCGCCCACCGGTCCCCCTGTTGGGGCAATGTTGTCACGGAAGTAATCTTAAGAGGTCGTGTGGCTCAGCCTCCTCTGCCTCCGGTTCTCCAGGCCATGAACACGCCTTAGTCCTTGCCAGTTGCCGGCGGCGATCCTGGCTGACTGCGTCCTCGGCACGACTGGGTGACCCTTTTGGCCATTTCGTAACAGCCTGTAAAACAACATGTTAGTAACGCATCTATAAATAGTGAATGCGCGCGGTTGACAATACTGGCATTCGCTCGTTACGATCCTCGCCGCAAGATGAAAGCTTTCAAAGCAGATCCAGAACCGCGTACCCCGCAGCTCCGGAGGCCGCTGAGAAGCGCAGGAGTCCCCAGATGATCTTCACCGGTAAAGCCAGGTTCTCTGCTCCCGCCCTGGCCAGGCGGGTTGTGCTCGGCATTCTGTGCCTGTGCGTGCCTTTCATGCTCGTTTCCGCGGTCTTCGCCCAGGCCGACCAGGGAGCGATCACCGGCGTGGTTACGGACAGTTCCGGATCCGCTATTCCTCATGCGCAGGTCAGCCTGACGGATACGGACACCGGCCTCGAACTGCAGACCCGCTCGAACGGCGACGGCCTCTATACTTTCTCGCCGGTCAAAATCGGCAATTACAAAATCGCCGCCGCCGCACCCGGCTTCGCCACCGTCGTGCAGGAACACCTTCACCTCAACGTCCAGCAACGGCTCAATGTACCCCTCTCTCTGCGGCCGGGCACCGTCAACCAGACCGTCACCGTCAGCAGCGCGCCGCCCGCGCTGCAGACCCAGGACGCGTCCCTCGGTCAGGTGATGTCCACCCAGACCATCAATGACACGCCGCTCAACGGCCGCAACTGGGTCTTTATCGCCCAGCTCTCCGCGGGTGTCGATCCCGGCAACGGCTCGCGCGGTTCCGGGTCCGGCGACTTCAGCGCCAACGGCGAGCGCGAAGAGCAGAACGACTTCATCCTCGACGGCGTCGACAACAACACCGATACCGAGGACTTCCTCAACGGCGCCAGCTTTGTCGTCCGCCCTCCGCCCGATGCCCTCGCTGAGTTCAAGGTCCAGACCTCCGACTACAGCGCCGAGTTCGGTCACTCCGCCGGCGCAGTCGTCAACGCCAGCATCAAGTCCGGCACCAACAGCATCCACGGCGATCTCTGGGAATATTTCCGCAACGACGCTCTCGACGCCCGCGACTACTTCGCCACCACCGTTCCCGAATACCGCGAAAACCAGTTCGGCGGCACCCTCGGCTTTCCCATCATCCGCAATAAGCTTTTCTTCTTTGCCGACACCGAAGCCAACCGCATCGTGCAGGGCAGCCCCACCACTTTCTCCGTGCCCACCGCGCTCGAGCGCCAGGGCAATTTTTCCGAGCTGCTGAACCCCTCCCTCAACGGCACCGGCATTCCCATCCAGCTCTATCAGCCCGGTTCTGCCGGCGGCCCCGGTGGTACCGCTACCCTCTCCTGCAACGGACAGAACAACGTCCTCTGCGCCAGCCAGATCGACAAGGCGGGGCAGGCGATTCTCAATATGTACCCGATGCCCAATGCCAACAACGGCGCCGTCTACAACAACTACGTCGTCAATCTCAACACCACCAACAACACCTTCCAGTGGGATACGCGCGTGGACTGGGACCTCAGCTCCCGGGACCAGGCCTTCGCCCGCTTCAGCTACTCCAATCAGCACCAGTACTCGCCTTCACCGCTCGGCCCCATACTCGACGGCGACTACGGCGACGGCAATGACGCCAACATCGGCGAGAACTTTGCCGGCAGCGAAACCCACAGCTTCAGCCCCGCCCTGATCAACGAATTCCGCATTGGCTACAACTACGGCAACTTCACCGAAAAGCAGTTCAATTCCAATCAGGACGTCTCCTCGACTCTCGGCCTTGGCGGCATCCCTTTCAGCCCCAATCTCGGCGGACTGGTCAACGTCTCGATCAACGGCATCAGCGGCTTCGGGACGCCCTACTATTACCCCACTCTCGAAAACGAACACGTCCTTGAGATTCTCGACAACGTCACCAAAATCATGGGCAATCACGCCCTCCGGTTCGGGGTGGATTTCCAGCGCATCAACACGGCTGAACTGCAGCCCGTCATCGCTACCGGCGCCTACAACTTCACCGGCGAATACACCAGCATCCCGGGCGTCGCCAACACCGGTTCGGGTGTGGCCGACTTCCTCGCCAACCAGATGAACAGCGCTACCCTCGGCATCGCCAATAACACCAACGATCATCGCTGGCTGCGTTCCGCCTACGGACAGGACGACTGGCGCGTCACCCGCAGGCTCACCATCAACCTCGGCCTCCGCTACGACTACTTCGGCCCCAAGTCCGAGGACAATGGCAACCAGGCTAACTTCTACGCCTCCGGTCCGCTCGGTTTCGGCACCGGCGCCGGTGTCTTCGAGCTTCCCACCAGCCAGCAGAACGTCCTGCCCCAGTCCTTCACCAGCATTCTCGCGGCGAATAACGTGACCGTCGCTTACAGCAACAACCCGTCGCTGGTCACTTCGCAGAAGTACAACCTCGCCCCCCGTCTGGGCGCCGCCTGGACCGTCAACCCCCACACCGTGGTGCGCGCCGGCTACGGTGTCTTCTACGGCGGCATGGAAGGCTTCGGGTATGGCGTCAACCTCAGCCAGAACGTTCCTTTCAATTTCACTTCCGGCATCCCCAGCACCACCTGCACCGTGGCCGGCTGCCCAACCAACGGCATCAGCCTGAACACCGGCTTCACCCAGGCTGTGCAGCAGGGTGCCATCAACTCCATCAGCTATCCCACTGTCACTGCAATCGCCCGCAACGCGCAAACGCCATTTAGCCAGGAGTACAACCTCTCCACCGAATACGCGATAACTCCCACCATCACCGCCACCCTCGGCTACGTCGGCGGCAACACGCATCACCTGTACGTTGAGTACCCCAGCCTCAACTCCACCCTCGCCCTCAGCTATCCCGGCGACAACACCCGCAACTATGAGCCATTTCCCACCCTCGGGGGCATCAACTACGAGCAGGCCATCGGCACCAGTTCCTACAATTCCCTCCAGGCCAAACTCGAGAAACGCTACGCCAACGGCATGAGCTTCCTGGCCTCCTACACCTGGGCTCACTCGCTGGATAACGCGCAGAGCGACCTGGCGGACAACCAGGACTATGGCTACCGCGCGCCCGGCATCCTGCCTATCAGCGATGAAATGCGCAACTCTGCCTTCGACGTCCGTCACCGCTTTACCTTCGACGGCACCTACGCTCTTCCCTTCGGCGTCGGGCGCCGCTACCTCAGCCACCCGGGTGTCGGCAACCAGATTGCGGGCGGATGGTCCGGCACCCTCGTCTTCCAGGGCCAGACCGGCAATCCCTTCTCTCTCTACTCCGATAACTCCACCGCCAACGGCCTCGACAATGCTCCGCCACTGGTCAAAGCCAACCCGCGCGCGGGCGGCGGCAACCCCAGCCTTAATAATGGGCTCCCCGCCGGCTATACCTGCCCATCCAGCGTCGGCACTCCGAAGCAGTGGTATAACCCCTGCGCCTTCGCCAATCCGCGCCTCGGCAGCGACATCGTAGCTCCCGGAACCACTCCCACCGGCAGCCAAATTGTCGGCCCCGTCACGGATCCTGCCACCGTTCTGCAGTTTGCCGGCGGCCCGCTGCTTTCTGTCTACGGCCCGCCGCTGCGCCAGTTCAACATGTCCATCTTTAAGAACTTCACCACATGGCACGAGCAGAGCCTGCAGTTCCGCACCGACATCTTCAACGTTCTCAATACTCCGTGGTTTGCCGTGCCGTCCTATAGCAATGACGGCGCCTATGGCGGACAGATTACGAGCACGCGCGAGACCGGCTCCTTTACCCCCGATCCGCGCTTCTTCCAGTTCGCCATGAAGTATCAGTTCTGAGCCGGCTTCGGGCTCCGGGAACGGTTCGCCTTCCCGGAGCCCGCGCCGCTCGGGTTCCCCGCCGGCAGCCAGGTGGGGCTTTCACTCTCCGGCCGTCCTGCAGCACCGCTTTCCCTTCAGGCCTGCGACATCGCCTTCAGTCGCCGTTGAGTTTCCTCGCGCCACCTCCCCGCCGGGCAGTGCCTCCGCCCTTCTGGCTTTCTTTCCGCTGCGCCCTCGCGCAGTTGCACTGCTCCGTCCCTCTCCAGGGGCGCTCGGCTCATGGGCGATCGGTCTGAGAAAAGCTGCGGTGGGAACCGAGGACGTGGGAAAGGCTGAGAAGCGGCTCTTCTTCCGACTTCGCTTCTGGACCCATAGAAAAAGCCTCCGATCCGAAATCGGAAGCTGCCCAGGATCAATGATCTGGATGGTTGCGGGGGCTGGATTTGAACCAGCGACCTTTGGGTTATGAGCCCAACGAGCTACCAGGCTGCTCCACCCCGCATGCCTATGGTAGCAACCGCGGAACAGCGGGTCAAACCGGATGCGGAGCGGCCGGCGGAAATGTGATCGACGTCACACGGCCTTGTGCGCCAGAGCACAGCCGCTCTCACGGGTCCCCTCGAAACTAGGGTCAGCCAGCGCTTCGCACCGCTGCCAGGTTGAACGCCATGACCCTCCCGAATGCTACCCGCGCAACTGCCTTTGCCGCCCCCGGCAGGATTGTCGTCGCCACCGACTTGTCCGACACCGAATATTTGCTGCAGCACGCAATTGCTCAGGCCAGGACCAGCGGCGCCTCCCTGATCCTGGTGCACGCGGTGGCCCCCCACGAGTCGATGCCGGTGGAGTCCGGCGCGGTGCCCTACTACGACCCGCTGCGCATGGACCGCGATGCGCGGCTGATGCTGGAGAACCTCGCTCGCGATGTGCGCGAGCAGGGGATCGAATGCGCCCTGGCGGTGCGCCACGGCTATGTGCCGGACGTGATTGCCGAGGTGGTGGCCAATGTGGGCGCGGGGCGGCTGATCCTGGGCACGCACGGGCGTCGCGGGCTGAAGAAATTCGTGCTCGGCTCGGTGGCGCGGCAGTTGCTGGAGATCGTCGATATCCCGGTGTGCACGGTGGGACCGCGGGCGCACCAGGGGGCGAAGGGCGCGCCGCAGATGATCCTGCACCCGGTCTCGCTGGCCGGGCTGCACGAGACCAGCGCGGAGCTTTCCATGAGCCTGGGCAAACAATTTGGCGCGCGGGTAGTCCTGCTGCACGTAATCGCGGCCGGCCCGCAGAGCGCGCGCGATCCGGAGAAGGCGGTCGCGGCGGCCACCGAGGCGCTGAACAGGCTGGTACCGGAATGGGCCAGGCCGTGGACCACGGTACGGGCGAAAGTGGCCAGCGCCGCGGTGGTGACCGAGATCCTGTCGGTGGCGCACGAGACGGATGCCGGGCTGATCGTGCTGGGAGTGCATGCGCCGGCGCACAGCTGGCTGCCGGGAACCGAGCCGGCGGCCTACAAGATTCTGGTTTCGGCGCCCTGTCCGGTGTTGTCGCTGCGCGTCGATTCCCTGCCCTCTGCGGGGAAGGCAGAACGCAAACAGGAGTCGAGCCCGCTGGCTATCGGCTGAGAGCAGGTCGTGATGTCGCAACTTCGGAGAATCTCGATGCGGTGTGCCAATCCAGGGTGCGGAGTGGAGACGCTCTATTTGCGGAGCGGCGGGATTTTTGCTGTCGATTTCCCCGGCGCTCCGAGGAACGCGGGCGAAAGCCAGGTTGCTCAGCGGAGAGTCATCTGGCTGTGCGACGCCTGCACCGGGTTGTTGGCCGTCGAGACCTGGAGGCCGCCGGGAGAACAAGTGCGGCCTTCCGGGAGTTTGCGGGCGCGTTTCCCGCGCGCCAAAGGGCCGGCCGGCCCGTCGACGGAAGGGTGGAACTAGATGGCGCACTCCCCCAGAAGCGGCAACAACGTGGCGCGGGCAGTGCCCGATCGCTGTGCGCAGTGCACCGACCGCGCGGAACGGCTGTTCTGCAATCTGCCGGAGGCGGCGATCGAGCGCTTCGACGAGATCGCCATGCAGATTGCGTATCCCAGCCGTTCGATCGTCTTCGAGGAAGGGCAGCGGGCGCAGGGAATCTTCGTGGTGTGCAGCGGCCAGATCAAGCTGGCGGCGACTTCCCGCGACGGGCGGACCATGATCCTCAAAATCGCAGTGCCGGGCGACGTGCTGGGGCTGACGGCGACACTGAACGATCTGCCGTATGAAGTGACGGCGGAGACGCTGGAGCCGTGCCAGATCCGCAGCGTGCGGCGGCGGGACTTTCTCGAATTCCTGAGCCAGTTCGGCGAGGTAAGCCGGCAGGCGGCGCAGGTAATCGCGCGCGAATATCACGAAGTCTTTCTCGACGCGCGGCGGCTGGCCTTGTCGGGGTCGGCGGCGGGACGGCTGGCGCAACTGTTGCTGGACTGGGCGCGCACCAGCTCGTGCGGCAAGCCGGAGCTGCGCTTTACCATGGCCCTGACCCACGAGGAGTTGGCCAACATGGCGGGCACGTCGCGGGAGACGGTGACGCGGCTGCTGAACCAGTTTGAGCGCGACGAGCTGATCAACCGGCATGGGGCCTCAATCGTGATCCTGCGGCCGGTGGAGATGGAACGGATGGTCGGGTAAAAGCGAGCGAGAGGCCAGGCAAAAGCCAGCCAAAGGCCAGCGAACAGCCAGCGAAAAGCAAGCGAGAGGCCAGCGAACAGCCGGGCGAGTCCCATCTTCCGAAGTGAAGCGGCCGATTTCTTACGCGAATTGCTAAAGACACTGTTGTCACCTTCTCCCTTCGTGGCGGCGCTGCCCTGCGTCAACGCCGCGGAACTGCCGTAATTCCCCAGGAGAGCCATTGCCAGCAATGGCGCGGCAGCTTTCAATAGGGCCATCGTTCCATCCATGAGC
>JBAUGH010000333.1:0-2773 GCA_049679565.1 Acidobacteriaceae bacterium | reverse complement strand
GTTGTACTGGGCATCGATGACCGGGTGGATGTCCGGCATGCTGAGCACCGGCACCTTCACCTGTTGCTCATAGGCATGGGGATTCATGATTTCGTAGCTGGAGTCCGGGGGGCGATCGAGAACGTTGGCAAAGGCGCCATCGGCATTCTTCGAGTCTTCGATCAGCGTTGCCTCAAACTTGAGCCCGTCTTTGTAGGGAAACAGCAGCGATTCCTGCAGGAGTAACGGCGCGCGGGACAGCACCGGATCGTCCTGGGAGTTGCCGCTGTCGAGCATCGTGTCCATCAGGCGCTCGACCATTTGCGGCGAGTTGTGGATGGTGCGATGAATCGGAGCAAGGCTGTAGTCGACAAACACGGCCATCGCCTGCCCTTCGAGAACGGCGTCGCGGGCGGTATCGTCTTCATCCGTGGCGACGTGCTTTTGATCCTCGGTGTAGTTGCGCGAGATATCGTCGCTGGTCTGGTTCTGCCACTTGTCGAGATTGACGCGCTGGTCCTGCAGAGCGTGGGTGAGCTCGTGGGCCAGGACCGGCTTCTGCTGATCGGGCTCGATCCAGTCCAGCAGGTTCACGGTCTTGGTCTTGCTGTCGTAATAGGCGGCGATCTGCTCGTCGAGCAGCTTGACCAGGAAGGGACGAAGCTGGAAATCCGGGTCGATGAGTCCGAATTTCTTCAGGACGATCTCTGAGCGCTCCATGCGCTTCGCGTCCTTGTCGTCGTTCATCTTGCTGACGAGATATTTTTCAACCTGCGGCCGGGTGATGAGCTTCGATTTGACCTCGTGCCGGATGGGCAGCTTCGTGTCGTCGGAGGCAAACTGCAGGATCTGTCCCACCGAAGAAAACAGCTCTTTCGCCTGTTCCGGAGTGATGTGGGTAGGCGGCGCGGGCGTCTTCGCCGCTGCGGAGGGCGGCTGCGACTGGGTCGCCGGGGGTGCCGGAGTTTGCGTGGGCTGGCTGGGCGCGGTTTGGGCGCCGGCGGAAAGAGCCGCCGCAAGGCCGAGCGCCATACCCCAGGGGAGAATCCTTCGATGCATTCTTGTGTCCTTTAGCGACGCCGCCGGTTCAGGATTCCCCCGCTCGCGGCAGACTATAATTTTTCTGAGGCCGTCGATGAGCCAGTCGTACCCAATTACCGATGTCGCTGTCTCCGAAACGCCCCTGGCAGCCCAACTGGCCGCCCACAACCCGACCCCGCTTGAACTGAAGATGCATCGGGGAGCGCAGACGCCGCTTCAGTTCCACACCAAAGCCGCCGAACTGGAATCCCTGGTGCACGCCGCGGGGGTTTTCGATCTGGGGTATCGTACCTTTCTGCGCGCGGTGGGAAAAGACCGGGTGCGCTGGCTGAACGGGATGATTACACAGACCGTGAAGGGACTGTCTCCCGGGCAGGCGGGCTATACGCTGGTCCTGAATCCCCAGGGACGGATTCAGGGAGATGGCGAAATTTCTTTTCACGAAGACTTTTTGCTGCTGGAGACCGACCGCTCCCAGTCCGAACGCCTGCTGGCCCACTTACGCCGCTTCATCATTATGGACGATGTAAAGCTGGAAGAGTTAGACGCCTCCACGACAGCGCTGGGTATCGCCGGGCCCCGGGCGGCGGAGATTCTGGCCAGGCTGGGCGGAAAGGTCCCGGAAGAGGAGCGTTTCGCGCCAACAGAACTGGCCGGCGTGGAGGTAACGCTGGCGCACCGGTATGGGCCGCTGGCGCCGTGCTTTGCCATCCAGGTTGCTGCCGAAAAAGGGCTGATCCTTTGGAATGCCCTGATTGCTTCGGGCGCGCTTGCCTGCGGCGCGGCGGCGCTCGATGACCTTCGCGTGCTGGAAGGCGTGCCCCGGTTCGAAGTGGACTTCAGCGACAAGCATCTTCCCCAGGAGACGAACCTGGAGCGGGCGCTGAACTTCACCAAGGGCTGCTATATCGGGCAGGAGATTGTGGAGCGGATCCGCGCGCGGGCAACGGTGCACCGGTCGCTGCGTCAGTTCGACCTGCAGGGATCGGCGCCGCAGCTCGGGCCAGGCGAGAAGGTCGAACTACGGGCCGGAGAGGCGGCGGTGGGCGAACTGACCAGCGTGGCCGAATTTGCGCTGCCGGAATTCACAGGCGCCCTGGCGCTGGGCCTGGTTCGCGTCGAGGCGCTGGAGCGGAGTGAAACGGAACCGCTGCGCTACGCTGGAGGAACGGCCGTTCCGCGCCCTGGATTACCGCAGGCCGCGCAGCTTTAGAACTTACCTGGAGAGAGTTTGTTTATGGATGAAAAGGAACCCACGTTTACTGTAACCGACCGGCGCAAGTTCACGATCGAAGGCGATCTGCGCGACGAGTCGGCGGCGGAACCGACGGAACAAAGACCGAGCGCACCCGCGGCATCGGAAAAAGTGGTGACCATGCCGGCGCCCGAGAATCGCGCGGAACCGGAGGCAGCGACGGGCGGTTCGACGCCGGGAGAAGCAGCAGCCGAAGAACCGGAGATGCCGCAGTTTTCCGCACAGGAGCGAGCCGAGCAGCAGTCGGCTTATCAGGAGTCGTCGCGACAGATCGACGATCTGTTGCGTGAGGCCAATCCGGGGATGGGGGCGACAGGCGCGATCGCCTTCGAGCACATCATCCAGTCGTTTTACGTCTCGGCCATGCTGGCCATGGGAGCGGGGACGGAGCCGGGGCAGAAGGCGCGCATCGACATCCTGGGCGCGCGGCAGAGCATCGACATGCTGGCGCTGCTCGAAGAGAAAACCAAAGGCAACCTGACGCAGAAGGAAGAAGCG
>JBAUGH010000332.1:0-28689 GCA_049679565.1 Acidobacteriaceae bacterium | reverse complement strand
AAGACCCGTTTCGGTTTCGCGGAGAAAGCGGGGGGAATAAGGATCAGTTCACGCTGAGCGACACGGACGCCACGCCGTCGTACCTGCCGGGAGCGATTCCGCCGGGACGGTGGAAGCTGCTGATCGCGGTGCCGAATATACGGGTGGGAGTGACGTCGCGGTATCGCGCAGAAGTTTGGTTCAATTCGAAACTGGATGACTCGTCGTTTACCGAGCAGCCGCTGAACTCGCAGGCGGGGTGGTATCGCGGGGATCTGCACATGCACACGGCGCACAGCGACGGGAGCTGTCCGAGCCAGAGCGGGAAGAATGTGCCGTGCCCGCTGATCTTTACGGTGGAGGCGGCGGCGCGGCGGGGGCTCGACTTCATTGCGATCACGGATCACAACGCGACGTCGCAGTACGACGACGAGCGGGAGCTGCAGCCGTGGTTCGACAAGCTGCTGATGATCCCGGGGCGGGAGCTGACGACGTTTCACGGCCATGCGAACGAGTGGGGGACGACGCGATGGATTGACTACCGGGTGGGAAGCGCGCAGGTCCCGGACGTGAACGCGATGTTTCGGGAGGCGCGGTCGCTGGGCGCCATCGTTTCCATCAATCATCCCGAATTGCCGACGGGGGAAATCTGCATGGGGTGCGGGTGGAATCCGACGCCTCCGGCGGACATGAGCCTGGTGACGTCGATTGAAGTGGTGAATGGCGGCGGGGCTCCGGCTACGCGGTTTTGGGAAGCGCAGCTGCGGCGGGGGTATCGGCTGACGGCGGTGGGCGGGAGCGACAACCATCATGCGGACTGGCCTCCAGAGCGGACGGCTTCGGTGGGGTATCCGACGACGGTGATTTATGCGCGGAATCTTTCGGTGGCGGGGATTCTTGACGGCATCCGCTCGGGGCGGGTGTTCATCGATGTCACCGGTTCAAGGGATCGGATGCTGGAGATGGGGGCGCATGCGGGTGGGGCGTCGGTGAAGATGGGCGGTGTTCTGGCCGCGGCTCCGGGTGAATCCGTCGGGCTGGACGTGCATGTGGCCGGATGTGCGGGAGGGACGGTCGAGTACTTTCTCGATGGCGCGGCGAGCCCGGATTTGGCGCCGCAGCGTATCGGGTCGGGAGATGCGACGCTGCATGCTGCCTGGACTTCGGACGGTGCGAGGCACTGGCTGCGGGTGGAGGCGCATGGCGCGGATGGGCGGCTGTTGCTGCTGGGCAATCCTGTTTACGTTAACTGGGGATCGACGCCCGATCCGCAGGGAAAAAACTGAGAGGACCGGATGCGTCGCGCTGTTTGTCTGCTTCTGTTCTCCACGATGGCGCTGGCGGCCGGCGCGGCGGAAGAGCGGTGGCGGGCGGCCGAAGGGGCGGGGGTGGATTACATTGCCAGCGATCAATACGAATTGCTGGGGGCGACGTTGCGGCATCGTGAGGTCGCGGCGAATGGCGCCGCGACCTGTGGCGCCGCAGGTGTCCGCTGAGGCAATTTGTCTCGCATGGTGAGACTGCTGCGAGGCTCAGCGGGAACTGCTTGACCGCGGCTGTTGGCATGACCCAGGATGTGTGAGGCGGAAGCTGCCGGAGTATTCCACCAACACTCTGCCAATCCTGGGAGGAGGTTGCTGCCGATGAAGGGGATGTTTTCGCGTCGCGCGATGCTGAAAAGTACCGGTGCTTCGCTGGCCATGATGGGGATGCGTGGAGCGCTGGGGCAACAAATTGGAACGGCAGAAACTGCGGCGGAAAGCCAGGCCGATGCGGTGCAGGCGCAGACGCGGGCGGAGCGGATGCAGTGGTGGCATGCGGCGCGATTCGGGATGTTCATCCACTTTGGCGTGTACAGCACGTTTGAGCGGCACGAATGGGTGATGGAGAACGAGGCGATTCCGATTGGGGAGTACACGGCGCACGCGGCAAAATTCGATCCCGCGGCGAATTGCCCGCGGGCGTGGGCGAAGCTGGCGAAGGCGGCAGGGCAGAAGTACATGGTGATGACGACCAAGCATCATGAAGGCTTCTGCAATTTTTCGTCGAAGCTGACGGATTACTGCGCGCCGAAGCAGGGCCCGGGGCGCGATCTGGTCCACGAGTATGTGGAGGCGGCGCGGGCGGAGGGATTGCGCGTAGGGTTCTATTACTCGCTGATGGACTGGCATCATCCCGACGGGGCGCGGTGCGCGACGGACGAAGCGGCGCGGCAGCGGTTTGTGGAGTACACGCACGGGCTGATCCGCGAGATTATGACGAACTACGGCAAGATCGACGTGTTGTGGTACGACGTGGCGTGGCCGCTGGACGTGGAGGGGTGGGAATCGGAAAAGATGAATCAGATGGTCTTCGAGCTGCAGCCGGAGATCATCGTGAACAATCGCAACAAGCTGGAGGGCGACTTCTCGACGCCGGAACAGAAGATTGTGGCGGAGAAAAACGGGCGCGCGTGGGAGTCGTGCATGACCCTGAACGACAGCTGGGGCTATCAGCGGGCGGACGATAACTGGAAGTCGTCGCGGACGGTGATTCGGAATCTGATCTCGTGCGCGCGGGATGGCGGGAATTATCTGCTGAATATCGGGCCGAAGCCGGACGGGTCGATTCCGGAAGAGTCGGTGCGAGTGCTGACGGAAGTGGGCCAGTGGATGGACACGAACGGGCACTCGATTTACGCGTCGGATTTGTGCCAGGTGCGGGAGTCGAACTACGCGAGCTTTTCGCGGATCGGCAACACCTTATATATGCATGTGCACTTCTGGCCGGGCGAGTATGTGGCAATCAGCGGACTGCGGACGAAGGTGACGTCGGCACGGATCGTGAAGACCGGGGCAGAGGTGAAGTTCACGCAGGATGACTTCCAGACGAAGTTTGTGGGGCTGCCGGAGAAGGCGCCGGACTGGCCGGTGGCGACGCTCGAGATCGAGTGCGAGTCGGAGCCGGTGCAGGATACGGACTTCGTGCGGATTAACAAGCCTCGGGCCGGGGTGTAGGGGGAAGAAGGCGTGGAGAACTGGCGGAGGGAGAGGGATTCGAACCCCCGGTACCCTTGCGGGCACAGCGGTTTTCAAGACCGCCTGTTTCAACCGCTCACACATCCCTCCGCTGAGGGGACGGTTGTTTCCATAGTACGACGGCTTGTCTACTGCACGAGCATGACGGGGCCCTGCCAGAAGGCGGCGCGATGGCCGGCGGGATCGAGGACGCTGACCTGGCACTGGTAGGGTCCGGGCGCCAGCTTGCCCAGAGGGACCTGGAAGTTGAACGGGACCACGCCCAGCCGGGTCGTGGGCTCCGGCGTGACTGCGACGGGCTGGGTTTCGAGCGCCATCTTCTGATCGCGGTAGAAACTGACCCAGGCGAACAGCGGGGTGGTCGCTGCGGCTGTGGCGGGTGGGGAGGCGGTGTTCGCCGCTGCAGCCTCATCGCGCTCGTAGGCCTGGAGGTAGACATACAGGGTGCGATCCACGGCGAAGACGCGCGTGACGCTGGGAATCAGCTTCTGTCCGCTCTGGACCAGGGGATTCGCGGCATCATCTTTGGCCTGCTCTATTCCACGGGAGGCGTTGTAGAGGGCATCATTCAGGTCAACGCGCTGGCTACTGAGAACGACCGAGCTGAGCGCTATTTTCCTGGTGACCTTATTGAGGTCGGGAATGGTGAAGTATGTCTGGAAGGTGCCGATGCGGCCGGTTTCGTCGTCGCGCGCGAGAAACTTGATGGAGTATTTGCCGGGGAAGAGGGTGAAGCCGGCATCGTATTCGACCGGGCGCTTCGCCAGCTGCTGCACGGTCGCATCGCTCAGCTTAATGTTCACGTAATCGCGCACATTGCTCATGGTCATGCCGGTGGTCGTGTCCTTCACTTCGGAGACGAAATCGATGAGGGTGTGTTCGGCGCCGAATTTTTTTGCCAGGGCGAGCTCGCGTCCGGGGATCTTGACGACGATGGGGACGTAGTACTCGGCGCGATTGAGCTGGAAATAATCGATTTCCATAGCGATGGTCAGGTCGGTAACGGGGTCGCCCAGCATGAGCGCGTCTTCGAGCTGGCGTTCCTTGTCGGCCTCAGTAAATTTGTTGAAGGTTTTGTTGGCGAAGTAGCCTTCGCGATACTCGAGCTTCGCCGCGAGGGGAGAATCCACCGCGATCTTCACCCGCCGGAAGTGGCCGTTCTGCGCGGTGTCGGTGGTGTAGTAGCCGATGATGTAGTAATCCTCAATCGCCTTTTGCGCCTGCACGATGCCGCGGGTGAGATCGTTGTTATCGAAGAGGGCCTTGCCGCCGGTATCCGCGCCGAGCGTATAGAGGGTGTCCTGCGACTGCTGGAACTGGGTGGTAACCGCCTGGGCCGCAGTGCCGGAGTACATCCCGGCATTGCCGGGCGAGCCCTGGGTGGCGTTGCCCAGCGGGGCCTCGGCTACGAGGCCGCGCGCATCGATGGGCCAGAAGGTAACTCCGGAACGCACGGCAGCGTCGATGGTGGCGTGAAGCTGGGCGAGGTTGTCGAGGCCGCTCATGCGCATGCCGCTGGCAAAGTATATGAGCGACTTCTTCTCGCTGAGGCTGCCGAGCATCTTCGCTGCAGTCATCAGCGCGGAGAGCTGGCGGTCGTTGTTGAAGATGTTGAACTCGCTGTCGTCCTGGCCGAAGGCGGCGCCGGTGTCCGCGCTGCTCGCGTCGTCGATGGATTCGACGTTGCCCTGCCCCTCGCCCACGACCAGGGTCTCGATAATGCTGAGCAGGCGGTTGCGATCTGCGGTGAAATCCTGGAGCACGTCGACGGATCCGCCCGCGTAGCGCAGGATCGCGACCAGGTCTGCGGGAGTGATCTGGGTGCGGATGAACTTCTCGGCGGCGCGCAGCGCCCGGAGCTGATCGTCGGGCGGCATCGATGTCATGTCGAAGTAGAAGGCTAATAGGCGATGACCGCTGTAGTTCGTTTTTCCGGGAACCTCGGGCGCGATCTGGGTGCGCACCAGGCGGTTGTAGAGCGTGATGTTTTCCTGGTTCGGCGGAGTCACGGGCAGCGGCGCGCTTTCGGATGCGAGCGCCTGGTGCTCGAAGATGCGAATGGTCTGAGGCACGCCGTCTTCCTGGATGTGAAAGTCCTTCGCCGTCAACCCGGGGACGAAACGGCCATCCTTGTCCTTCACCACGACGGTTTCGACGACGAGCTGGGAGTTCACGGAGAGGGTGAAGGTCCCGTTCTGCCCGGGCTGCTGGTTGGCGCCCACGGTTTGCGCGGGCGCGGCGAGCGTGCAGCTCAGAGCGAGGCCCAGCAGGGCCAGCCGCATCGAACTTCCCGGGTCGAGTCGCATGGTCAGAACCTCAGCCGTCCGGTGATCTGCAAACTGCGCATGGGGTTCGTCGCGGCCGGCAGTCCGAAGGTGGTGCTGTTCACCGTGGCGTTCCAGGTGGTGTACGAAGCGTGGTTCAGGGGATTGGTCGCGTCCATGCGCACATCGAGACTGCGCGTACTCTTTAGACGAAAGGTCCGCGCCAGCGCAGCGTCGAGCGTGAACTCGTCCGGTCCGGTGATGGAGTCGCGCCGGGCGTCGCCCCACTGTCCGGCCGCGGGGGCCGCGAATGCCGCGGCATTGAGAAAATAGCCGGCGGGTCCCTGATAGAGCGGAGCTCCGGTCACGTCGGGACGAATCGATCCGGTCACGCCGGTACCCGGGACGCTGGTCAGGAGCGAAGGGGTTTCGGGCAGGCCGCTGCCGGCGGTGAGTTTGGTGAGCACGGTCCATTCTTTGAACAACGTCCCGCGCCATCCGCTGAGCAGCGTCTCGGTGAGGCCCATGCCAGTGGTGTATTGCAGGGTCGCCGTGACCAGGTTGCGCCGATCGAAAGAGGAAAGTCCACGCTCGGCACTCAGGTCGAGCCAGTTCTGGGCGATGGTGGGATTCGCGCCGGAGCCGGCATTTGTGTCACTGGGAGCCGACAGTGCGGCTTGCGACTCCACGTGACCCTGTGCGCCCACCTGGGCATCGTCATCGAGAGACTTCGACCAGGTGTAATCGACGGTCGCGGTGAGGCCGCCACGCAGCCGGCGGCGCGCCTGCAACTCGCCCGCCTGGCGGGTCGAGTTGCCGTTCGAGGTGCGATAGACGAAGCCGGTCGGGCAGGAAGGGCAGGGGTTGGCGGCTCCGATGGGCCAGGTATTGGGGAGGAACTCCTGCATGCCGCGCGTTCCTTTCACGCCGGAGTAAGTCGCGGTGATGACCAGCGCTCCGGGGAAATCCTTCTGCATGGAGAGCTGCCAGTCCTGGGCATAGCCGACGCGGAGGTTCGGATCGACGGCGTAGGTGTCGGCGGTAATCCCTGCGCAGTTGACGAAGCCATTCGCCAGCGTGAGCGGACAGGTGCTGCTGTTGGCCACCTGCAGGCTTTTCGAGAGGGGCGCCTGCTGGGCCATCGACTGGGCGCTGGAGAGGTAGATGGATGTGTCGTCGTAAATGCCGTAGCCGGCGCGGACGACCAGGGTTGAGGCGGGAATGGGCCGCCAGGAAATGCCGATGCGGGGCTCGAAGCCGCGCAGGTCTGGCCGAATGAGCGACGCCGGATACTTCGCGCCGGTGAGCGGCCCTTTAGGGGCGCTGGCCAGCACCGGGACGGCGGCGGTGAACCCCGGCGCGATATCCAGGTTCACCATCCGCCCGTACAACTCGGTCATGGGCGCGCCGTATTCCCAGCGCAAGCCGGTGTCGACGGTCAGCTCGGGCAGGACGCGAAAGTCGTCGTTCACGTAGAGGTCAGCGGCAGGCTGGCGGAAGTATTTCTCCGGATTGCCGAAGGCCACGGCGCTGGTATCGGGAATACCGAGCAGGAAGTCGGCGAAGTCCGATCCGCTTGTGGCCAGCGCTGCCGATGTTGTCGCCGCGCTGCCCGGCGCCGCTGTGGCCTCGCCCGTGAAGGTGAAGGTTCCCCGCGGATTGGACTCGGTAAACTCGTTGAATTCTTCTTTCCGGTAATCGCCGCCAAAGGCGATGGTGTGCCGGCGGTGGGTTGTGGTCAGCTTCAGTGAGAACGCGTCTGTGCGGTTGCGATTGAATTCACTGTTGGCGTCATCGAGAGCAGCGATGCCGCTGGAAAAAATCAGATAAGGGGGCCCCCAATCCTGGGGATTCTGGTCGTTGCCGGTGATGCCGGCGTTTCCGGAGATGTTGTCGCGGTTCTCAAACTGCGGCCGGAGCAGGGTGCGCAGGCGGGAAAACTGGTAACCCACCGTCGCGAAAATCTGATGATTGTACTGGTGGGACCAGTTCACATTTGCGTTGATTCCCAGGGTGTCGGTCGTGTCCACAAAATTGAACACGTTGGCTGCGTCCGCTCGGGAACTATTGAATGCGAACCCGCCATAGAGCTGATCTCGCCGGCCCAGGGTCTTTTCCAGCCGCGACTCCAGCGCGTCCGCGTGCGTGTGGCTGAGCACTTCGGTCTCGTAGTTATAGCGCGCGTTGCCGGGGATATTCGGCGATGGATAGAGATTGAGCAGCGCCTGTGCCTGCGGGCTTACGGGAACCGGACCGGTGAACGGCTGTCCGGTCGCGGGATTGTAAATCGTCAGCGGCCGGCCCAACGGATTGGTCAGCCCGGCAAGATCGCCGCTGCGCTCCGCGGCGTCAGGCATGAGCGCCGGATCGGTGGTCCCGGCGCTGTCGCGGGTCCATTGGTAGGCCACGAAGAAATCCGGCCCGTGGTAGAAGAGGTGCGGGATGATGAACGGGCCGCCGAGCGTGAAACCGGCGATGATGCGACTGTAGGCCGCCTTGGGAAGCTGGAAGCCGGTCAGCGAGTACGGCCGGGCGTCGAAGGCGGAATTGCTGACCGCGCCGGCAAAACCGCCGGTGTACAACCCCCGGGTTCCGGGCCGGTGATTGCCGAAGGCCGGGGACAGGGAATATTTAGAGGTTGCGGCGTTGTTGTCGCTGCCATTGATCAGGAGTCCGTCAGCCGCCTGCCCTTCGTTCTCGTCGGCGGGCGGAGGCGGCATGGCACCTGGAGTCCCAAGTGCCTTCTGCGCGGATTTTGGCTTCTCCGCTGTGCGGGTGGCCAGCTGCGGGTTCTGCGGAGCGGAGGGATGGGTCACCTTTGTTTGCGCGAGCATTTGCTCGAGGCTCAGCAGGGTTAGCTCAAACTTGCCCTGCGGCGCATTGGGAGCGACGTTCACCTCGCTCTTCAGGGTGGTGAAACCGCGCATCCGAATCTCAATTTTCCAGGTGCCGTCGGCGAGATCAGGGAAGGCGTAGAGGCCCTGGTCGTCGGTTACGGTGGAGAGCTGCTTCGCACCCTGGGTTACGGTTACGATCGCGCCGGGAATGGGAACGCCGCTGACGAAAACCTGGCCGTGATATTCCGTCGCCCACGCGCATGCGCAGGCGAGCAGCATGGCCAGCAGGCAGATCCACTGCCGTGCTCGACTCCAGTGCGCGTTCCCGGTCAGCATAGCCATCGATGCGGTGCGTTCTCCGCTGTGCTCAAAGGACGCAGGGCAGCGGAGGTTCGGTCGTCCGAGTTCAAGCCAGTCGTCGTTGTGGCGCGAGCCCCCGCGGTATTCGTCCTGGTATTGGCGGCCGGAGCCGGGGATTCCGCCGCCCACGCAGATCTAGTTCGGTGAAGGATGGTCGACGTGGTCGATCATCAGCACCGGTACCTGTGCCTTCTGTGCCTCCAGCTTCAAGTCGAGCTGCTCCTGGATAGCGGTGAACAGCGGAGGGGGCACGTCGGTGGCGTCGGCCGGCGGGGGAGGCACCTTGATTCCCATGCCGGCGAACTGAGACTCATCGGGCGTCCACTTCAGGGTGAAGTTCCAGCGCCCATCGAGTCCGGTTTTATCCACGACGGGCCGGTCCAGCACTGCCGACTGCATCAGGCCGGTGAAATCCCCCATGGTCGCGTTGCGCACGTGGAGGGTGCCGATGGGGCCAAAAAACAGCCCGGGCAGCCCGTTTGGATCGCTGGTTTCCTTCGTCATCTTCGGCCCATCTTTGCCGACGGTCAGGATGTACGCGCCCATTTCCCGCTGGTCGTTGTGAAACTTCAGTGCAAAGCGGTCGGCCAGCATTTTACGGAGCATCGTCTGCATCTGTTTTTGGTCCGGCCGGCCGGGTGTATCGGGTTTCGCGTCGATGTCCCACTTATCGGTGGCCATCCAGTCGGGACCGCCGACGATCTGCTTCTCCTGAACGTCGTAGGCGAACTTAATCAGATCATTGAGGGAGAAATTCACGACCACCAGGTCCGTCCCACGGACGGTGATGTAGGTGCCTCGTTCGTCCGGTTTGGTTGGCTTGATGGTTGCGACTTCGAAGCTGGGATTCGCGTCGGCTGCCATGGGAGGAATGTGCGGCGGCGGCGCGGGCATCGCCCACTCCGTTGCCGGAGTGGCCCGCTCAAACACGAGCGGCAGGGCGTGGTCGCCCTGGGTACTGGTACCGCCGATCGAGTTGCCGTCGGCGGACATCTTGCCCTCGTAGGTGAGGCCGGCGAACTCGATACCGAACTTGAGCGTGCCGTTGTCGAAGCTGACCGAGCTGGTGGGGATCCCCTGGCCGCTCTGATCGATGCTGTAGAAGGTCGCTGTCAGGGCGCCCTTGTCGTTCTTCGCGACCTTGAGCACCGTTCGCAGATCGCGGCCGCCCGGGGCGTGCAGCGTCCCCTGCCACGTGCCGACAATCCCGCCACCTTCGGCGGGAGCCTGGGCATGTGCCATGCCGACTGTTCCTATGACCACGGCGACAGCCCATCCCAGCAGCGTCCTTCTGCTCCATGCCATCATGTGCGGACCCCTTCTTTGCCGATCGTTTTCCGGACCGGCGGGCGACAAACACGCGCTATTCCGTGATGCTCGGAAGAATACACCATCGGTGTGGAGGTCCTTTGACTCTGCAATTCGGCTCCGACATCGGCAGTTCTAATTCGGTGACGGGTGCTCGACGTGATCGATCACGAGCACCGGCACGTCGGCTTTCTGTGACTCCAGCTTCAGGCCCAACTGCTCCTGAATGGCCGTGAACAGGGGCGGCAGCGTGTTCGCATCGTCCGCTGCCTGGCGAGGCACCTTCATCCCCGCAAACTGCGTGTCATCCGGCATCCACTGCAACGTGAAATCCCACCGTCCCTCGAGTCCGGTCCTGTCCACCACCGGCCGATCGAGAATGTCGCCCTGCAATACGTGGGTAAAGTCCCCCATCGAGGCGCCTCCGGCGTGCATCACTCCCAGGGGGCCCATGGTGAAGCCTCCGAGTACCGACGCGTCGGCGCTTCTGGTCAGCTTCGGCCGGTCCTTGCCGACCGTCAGCACATATGCTGCCATCTCGCGCTTTTCCTCATGCAGCTTGAGCGCGAAGCGGTCGGCCAGCAGCTTCCGGATCATCTCGTTGAGCTGATCGTGGCTGGGCATCCCCGGGGTATCGGGCTTCGCCTCGATGTCCCATTTGTCGGTCGCCATCCAGCCCGGGGCGCCGACGATCTCCCGAGCCTGCACCTGCCAGGCAAACTTCATCAGGTCGCTGAGCGACAGGTTCTCGACTGCCAGTTCCCCGCCTCGCAGCCTGAGCCCCACGCCCCGCGCGTCCGGTGGGCTCGGCTTGATGGTCGCCACTTCGAAGGTCGGATGAGCGTCGGCAGCCATCGGCGGAATGCGCGGAGGGGGAGCGGGAATCGTCCACTCTGTGTCGGGCGTCGCGCGCTCCAGCACCAGGGGGAAGGAGCCATTCTGCGTCACGGTGCCGCTGATGGATTGTCGGTCGGCCGAAATCCTGCCTTCGTACGTCAGGCCGGGGAACTGATTCACGAATCGCAGAGTCCCGCTCTCAAAGCTCAGCGAACTGCTGGCCAACGGTCGCCCGTTCTGATCGATGGGGTACAGGGTCCCACTCAGTGCGCCCTTCTCGTCCTTTGCGATCCTGAGGACCATGCGGTGCTGACGTCCGTCGGGCGTCTGCATGGTTCCCTGCCAGGTTCCGCTGATTCCGGTTCCGGCAGGCGAACTCATTTGCGGGCTCTGCGTTTGTCCCTGGGCCGCGCGCACCACCCCAGTCGTCACTGGGACGCCAACTGCCAGCACGCCGGCGAGTGCCAGCAGGAGCTTGCGCCGCAGATCCAGCTTGCGGACTGCTTGTCCCGAGAGAATCCGCGCAATTCTCTGCTTCAGATCCGATCCCGTCACGCCCGACACGCAACTCAGCGGCGCCTCTATGTAGAACCTGCAGACGCTGAGGATTCCTTCTGCATACGCGAAGGGTTGGCGGGTCGCTTCGAGCACCGCCTCATCGCAGGCCCGTTCGCGTTCCTCGATCAGGCGCGTTCGCAGCCACCACACCAGCGGGTGAAACCAGAACAGTGCTTCCACCGCCATGTGCAGCGCAGCGGTCAGATTGTCCCTGCGCCGCATGTGGCATATTTCGTGCGCCACAATTGCGTTCAGTTGCTGGGCGCTCAACCGCTGGGCGATGCCGCGGGGCAGCACCAGCACCGGGTTCAAAATCCCGAATATTCCCGGCTCCACGTTCTCTGCCATCAGCAGCGCTTTGGTTCCGTCCGCGAGCGTCATCGATTCTCCGCGCCGCACCGTTGCCCGCAAACGCAGCCAGTTCGCCGTCCAGCGCCCCAGCAGCAGCAGAGTTCCGCAGCCCCATACGCCTGCGAGCGCCAGCGGCAGCCAATCTGTCGCAGGGTGCCTCGCCGGCTGGCTGGCTGCGAAACCGGTATCTGTCTCGACCGGCCACGCCTGCAGCAGCGGCCGGGTTACTCCTTCCACGGCTGCGGCAATCGCCGGCTGCGTACGGTCGAGGTGCGCCGGCCACGGGAGCCGGGCACCGAGCGCCATCAGCAGCGAGAAAGGAAGCAGGAACTTCAGGGACGCCGCCATCCACAACCGGTAGCGCATGCGCGCCTGATTGTGGCGCAGCACGAGCGCCAGCAGCCACACGCCGCCGGCGAACACCGTCGACTGCCACAGGTGATCGAGCAACGGAACCGTCCAGGGTCCCCAGGCCAACGGATGCATGGCTTATTCCCCCTTACCTCTGTGGCCCTTCAGCAGCTTCTCTGCTTCCTTCACGTCGGCGAGGGACAGTTTCCCCGACTCGATCAGGTGGGCCATCAGGGGCTGGCTTCGGCCGCCGAAATAGCTGAGCAGGTCGTCGAGCAGGCGCCGCTGGGCCGCCTCACGCGTGACCACAGCTTCGAAAACATGGAAGTTGCCGACCTTCCTGACCCGCCGCACGACACCTTTCGCTTCCATGCGGTAGACCGTGGTCTGCACGGTTGTGTAAGCCGGCGTCTTACGGGCGGGGATTTCTTCCTGCATCTCTCGGATCGAGAGTTGTCCGCGGCCCCACAGGGCTTCCATGATCTGAAACTCGAGTTTTGATAAACGAGCGCTGGGCAAGGGCTGACTCCTACCGGTGTAGTATTGTCTACTACATCTGTATGCGAATTGGCAAGAGCTTTTTGGGAGCGCCCGGTTCGCTTCGTCCCGTCCTACAATCGACTGGGGTTCGCCGTTCCGTGTGTGGCCGTTACTATCGCCGATCGGACAAACAGCGCATTGCCGATGCGTTCAAAGTGGGCGTGCCGTCGTCCTTCGATATCCTGCCCGACTACAACGTCGCCCCGGCGACGATGCAGCCGGTGATTGTGGAGGACCGCGACACTGCCGAGCGCTCACTGGCTCTGATGAGCTGGGGACTGATCCCGTACTGGTGCGACGATGCGAAGCAACTCGGGGTGAGCACGATCAACGCGAAGGCCGAGAGCCTGATGAAGAAACCGATCTGGCGTGAGCCGTTTTTGCGGCGCCGCTGCCTGGTGCCGGCCGATGGATTCTACGAGTGGCAAAAACTCGACCGGAAAACCAGACAGCCGTGGGCCATCACCCTGCGCAGCGACGGACCTTTGGCCTTTGCCGGCCTGTGGGAGCGCTGGACGCCTGGCGACGGCGGGCGGGCCCGCGAAACGTTCTCGATCATCACTACCGAAGCCAACGAACTCACCGCAGCGATGCACGATCGCATGCCCGTGATTCTGCAGCCGCGCGATTACGATCGCTGGCTGCAGCACGGCGATCCGGCGCGCCCGCCCCTCGATTTGCTGCGTCCGTATGAGTCCGAGGCAATGAAGGCATGGAAGGTCGGGCCGGCGGTCGGCAACGTCAAAAACAATTCTGCGGATCTTCTGGAACCCGCGGTTGTCGAGCCTGCGGGGCAGAAACGGCCCTTCACCCCATCGCTCTTCGAGTCGTAAGGGGCGCACGATTCCATCGGCTCGGCTCGCCTTGTTTCACTTCAACCCCGCGGTGATCATCGGCAGCCCGGTTGCGGGCCAGTGGGTGACCTGCGCATCTACGTTCGGAGCGAGCGCGCAATCGGCGTTCGTCACGGGTGTGACATTCACGTTCCAGCCGTCCACGACCACGAGGGGCAGATCGCCTTTGAGATCGGCCAGCGCGGCATCGATGGAGATGGTGCGGCTCTCGCCCTGGCCGAGCCAGATGTAGTTGTCCGAATAGAACACGGGGAGAATGCGCTCGCCCGTGCTCTTTCTCCGCAGCTGCAGATGAGCCAGCAGCGCCAGCGTTTTGTCGGGATTCGTCAGGGTCACTTCGAGGCGAAGGCGGTCGCCGACGTCATGGCGGGTGATGGTTCCCTGCAGGGTCACGGTCGGCAGCGCGTTCAGCGGGGACAGATCATTGCCCTGTTGCGGCGCCGGTTTCCAGTACAGATTGCGCGACACGATCCGGCCCTGGGCGTCGCGCAGATCCATCCTGATGAAGTAGACCGGGGGCAGGGAAGATGGCAGCGGCACTGCTCCCAGGTCGATCGCAGCGTCTGCCGGACCGCTGACCGGAATATCCCTTGTAACGCCTGCTTGCCAGAGGCTCAGCGTGGATGTGATCGGCGCGCCGCCGGGAGGAATGTGCTGATGGAAGCCGGGCCCCGACAGCACTTCCACATGGGCGGTATAGCCGGTGAGCGCATGCGGTGTATTGTTGATCACCTTCAGCGTCCTGTCATCTTCATCCATCTGGATGTGAATCATCTCCGACGCCGACTTTACGGCAAACAGGGACGCGTTTGGTTCCAGATCGTAGTGGTAGAGCTGCCAGACGAAGCTCGGCTGCGCGGGATTGCTCATCCAGGTCAGGACGCCGGTGTCCGGCGCGAACAGATGCGCGTTGCGGCCCTCGTACATGGCGCGGTAGGCCTCGTAGTTCATCAACTGGGCCTTGCGGACGAAATCCGCCAGATTTGCAACCCGCCCATAGCGCGCAGCCAGTACATAGGGATACTGGTCTCCATGGGCCGCGCCCATCGCCAGATCGTGCGTCGCCCAATCGTCATCGATGGTTTCCCAGTCCTTCTGCGGCATCATGCCGTGAATCGACTCGAGGGTCGGCACGGACACTGACCCCGTCTCTGTCTTGAAGGGCGCATCCGGCACATAGAAGGCCTGGGGCTCGCGCCAGTAATACGGGCCGCCGGAGCGCACGCCGCGTCCCTCCGTCGAACTGGGCTGATAGAGCCGGGTTGGATCCAACTCCGGAATCATCTTCTGCAGGGCGGCATTGATTTCGGGCGGCGGGTATCCCTCGTTGCGGGCGCACCACAGCGCAATCGACGGGTGATTCCGGAAGCGCAGAATCTTGTCCCGGACATTCGCAAGGTAGGTGGGCAAGTCATCGGGATCAGGCCCGTCGCTTGGATTGGGCTGGAAGAACTCGTCCCAGATGAGGATTCCGTACTGGTCGCACAGTTCGTAGAAATTCTCGCTGGTGCTCTGGCCCACCCAGTTGCGGATCATGTTCAGGTTGGCCAGGGCGTGCATGTGAATTTCCGCATCGAGCCGCGCGCGCGGAATGCGCTTCATTGCTTCATCCAGTCCCCAGTCGCCGCCGCGGATGAAGATTTTCACGCCATTCACCGAGATGGTGAGGGCATCTTCGCCGCCATAGGTAATTTTGCGGATGCCAAATTGGGTGTCCGAGGCGTCTGAATCCTGTTTGTGTTCCACGAAATGTAAATGAAGTTGATACAAATTCTGCGGCCCATATCCGTTGGGCCACCAAAGCTTCGGATTGAGCACATGGAGGGCCGGCGTCGTCTTCGGGGCAAACGTCACCGTTGTTGTGCTTTTCGCCGGCAGCCGGACCGGCCGGGAGAAATGCACTTCGCCGAAGCCGCCCTCGAGCGTGCCGGTCTGCTCTTTGTCCGAAGTATTTTCGAGCGTCGCCTGCAGGGTCACATCCGCCGAATCGGTTCGCGGCAGGGGCAAATCGGTGGTGACCAGCGGATTCTCCACCAGCACCGGCCCTGACGCCGACAGCCACACATTCTGCCACAGCCCGGTGTCGCGGTCGCGCACCGCGTTCAACCAGTCCCATCCCATGGTGCACAGGAAAGTCGGCCCATCGATGGCGGTGATTCCGCCATTTGCGCCGACTCCGTTCGCAATCGTATGCTCGTGGGGCACGCCGGGATGCGGCTGCGGCGACACCTTTACGGCCAGCACTACCGTTTCGCCGGGCTTGACGAGTTTTGTGATGTCGAACCGCCCGCGGATAAAAGCGCCCTGGATCGTGCCGGTGTCGACTCCGTTCACCCACACGTCCGAGGTGAAATTAGCCCCGTCGAAATGCAGCCATACCTGGCGATGCCTGTAGCTGCGGGGCACTGTGAAGGTCGTGCGGTACCACCATGCGGTTTTGTTCAGGCTTTCAGGAATCCCGCGATTGTTCTCGCCGTAGAGCGGCTCAGGGTAGACGCCGTCGTTAACGAGGCTGGTCAGCACTGTGCCAGGCACGGTGGCCGGCTTCCACCCCCGGGGTTGGTAATCCGTGGCGGAGATGGTTGCGCCCGACGCGGGCACCTGTGCGCTGTCCTGCAATTGCCAGCCTGCAGCGATGTCCATTGCGGGCGGCAGGGTTCTGGACTGTGCGAGCGCCGCCGCGCAGCTCAGGAAGAAGACCGCTGCCACGCTTCCACAAACCCGCCCCATCTTCAGCATCCCCCACCTCTTTTCCCGCTGACCCGGCACACCCATTCCAAAGAATGACCCCGTCCAGTATTTATATTCCCCGAGGAGATTCAGCCACATCACATTGAAGCTACTGCTGCTCTTTCTGCCACATCGCAAACCGTAGCAGCGCTTCCCGCGGCTCGGCGTTGTACCAGGCATACCCATTGCGCCGCTCGCGCGACAGCTCGCTGACCGTGTCGTGGATGGTCTTGTCGCGGTCCGCAAAGATGGGGCGATCGGTTCCGATCTGATAGAAGCGTGCCCAGATGGGGCCAGCGCCGGGCGAACCCACCAGTTCGCGCCCTTCCGGCATCCGTTCCCACGCTTCGCCCTCAATCGCCGTCTTGCGGAACCACGCTGCCGCTGCTTCGATCGAATTCTTCTCGGCGGCAGTGGGATGAGGCAGGTCGTTCATCAACACCATCAGGATGGCTGCACTCTCGCTCGAGCATGCCGCCGGCGGCTCAAAGTTCCGGGCGGAGGCTGGCTGCAGAGTCTGGGGATCGTCCTGCTGCGGCCAAACCGTCAGCGTTCCGTTCTCGCGGATTTGGGTGGCGAGGATGCAGTGGATGCCGCGCTCGAAGGCGGCCCACGCCTGTGCCCGCAGCACCGCGGGGACGAAAGCGTAGTCGTCCTTCGCTTCCGCTGTATGCCACAGGAGATCCACGACCTGCGTCATTGCATCGTCGTTGTATGTGATGGCGTCGTGATACCCGCCTTCCAGCGGCCATACCTGCGGCCAGCCGCCGTCGGGATATTGTGCGTGCAGCAGATACGTAATTCCGCGCTCGAAGCTCGCCGCCCAGGGCGCGCCCTCCCTGGGTTCGAAAGCAGCGACCACTCGGGCGAGAAACCGCAGCTGTGTGGTGGTGGCGTCGTTGTCGATGGTCCCAATGTAGTTCCAGTTCGGGTCGAGGGGTGAGTCGTAATCTCCCGGCGCCAGGAAACGCGACAGATTGTCCGGGCCAAACCTTTCGCCAGGGTGCCGCAGCTCTCCGCTCATGTTCAGGTTCTTGCCCCATCCGCCCGCCGGCGTCTGGAAGGACACGACGACATCGGCGATGTGCCGTGCTTCCGCGCTGCCGTACCAGGCCGCATCACGGTCGAGCGGAATGCTGCGCGCCGAGAATCCGTGTGGCGGCTCGGTCGGCTTGGCGATCCCGCTATGTTTCAGTTCGGCCGCAAAGGAAGCCTGGTCCGCCTGGCGCTGCCGCTCCGAGCGATCGAGATAGGCGAGCCACGGGCCGCGCTCCGGCGCGGGGAGCCTTTCGATTCTCTCGCGGGTGAGGGACTGTGCCGGAGGATTGGTCCCGATCACCGTCCCGTCTGCGGTCAGAGCGGTCAGTATCACCGCCAGTCCAGCGCAGCAGTGCCGCCACGGCAAAACCCGCATCATCGTCCTGTCCCTGCCGTCCGCTCCGGGATCCATCCGTTCAGGCGGAGCCAGTTCTCCAGCAAGCCGGGCCAGGCCGACAGCGCCGGATACCCCTGGGCCAGCGCCGTTCCGTGCGGCCCCTTCTCAAAAATGTGCAGCTCCGCCGGCACGCCTGCGCGCACCAGCGCCGTATAGAAGACCACGCTGCTCAGCACCGGCACGGACTGGTCGGTCGTGGTCGCGTAGAGGAAGAACGGCGGCGTTTGTGCGGTCACATGCTTGTCCGGCGACATGTCCTCTTTGAGTTCCGGCGAAGGATTCGGCCCCAGCAGCGACTGCATCGCCGTGGGTTTAGCAATGCCCGGCTCCAGAGTCAGACCCCCATAGGAGCTGATGACGAAGTCGGGACGGTCGCTGACCCGGTCCACCGGATCGGGCGCCGACGGATTGCCCGCATCGAAGTGCGTTCCCACAATTCCTACCAGGTGGCCGCCGGCCGAGAAGCCCCACATGCCGATGCGCTGGGGATCGATGCCGTATTGCGAGGCGTGACTGCGCACCCAGCGGACGGAGCGATAGCCGTCCAGAATCGGCGCGGGATATGGATAGCGCGGCGCCAGCCGGTAGGTCAGCACGAAGGCGGTGATGCCGCGCAGGTTCAGCCACTCAGCGATGCGCGTGCCTTCTTTTTCGTAGGCCAGGTGGGTGTAGCCGCCACCGGGGCAGACGATCACGGCGGTGTGCGCGTTCACCGCTCCGGCTCCGCTGAAGATTTCCAGGTGCGGCTTGTCTTCTTCCAGGGTGCCGACCGCGCCCGGTGCGCCGCTCGGCCACAGATATTCGATGTCCCCATGGGGCAGGGCGGCCTCGACCCCGCCGGCTTCAGCGGAACCGGGCCGCCCATTCTGCGCCAGCGCCATGGACACGTTCACCGATGCGCACAGCAGAAGTGCCGCCGCCCATCGCGCAGCCGCGCCGATTCTCCGCCGCCCCGCTTTGCTCATGCCGCCCACCCCTTTTCAGGACCCGCGTACCGCCTGCCTTCACGAAGGTCAGACCACAAGCTACACCATGGTGGACCCCGCCCGCCGCGGCCTCGCGCGACATCGCGAAATTTCACGCTGCTACATCGCTCCGCTCGACAATTCGATGACCGCGGGCGTCATCTCGCACAATTTCTGTACTCCGTTATGCCGGAAGAAGCGATATTCTGAGCCTCAATGAAAATTGCCATCGTGACGGAGACATTTCTCCCCAAGATCGACGGCATCGTCACGATGGTGACGCAAACCGTGGAAGCGCTCACGGCCGGCGGGGACGAAGTCCTGGTTTTCGCTCCCGCGGGCGGGCCTGAGCAGCTTTGCGGCGCCCGTGTGGTCGGTCTGCCTTCCGTGCCGTTCCCGTTTTATCCGGAGCTGCGCATCGCCGCGCCGCGCGCTTCCATGCGCCGCCACCTGGCGGCCTTCCAGCCCGACGTCTTTCATATCTTCGAGCCTTCGCTGCTGGGGATTGGAGGCATTTACTACGGCAAGGTTCTGCACGTCCCGATTGTGATTTCCTATCACACCAATTTGCCTGTTTATCTTCACTATTACCGGCTCGGGTTTCTGGAAAGCGTCACCTGGAAGCTGATGCGCGCGCGCCATCTACGGGCCGATCTGAACCTGTGTACCTCGCGCCCCATGATGGACCAGTTGCAGAGCCACGGTATCGATCGCCTCGCCCTCTGGGAGCGGGCGGTCGATGCGGAGCGCTTCCATCCATCGAAGAGATCGCAGGAGATGCGGGCCAGGCTCAGCGGCGGCGAGCCCGACAAGCCGCTGCTGCTCAGCGTCAGCCGTCTCTCCGCGGAAAAGAACCTGGCCAGCCTGCGGGAGATTCTCACCGCGCTGCCCGGCGTGCGGCTGGCGATCGTGGGCGATGGCCCCGCTCGCCGCGAGCTGGAAAAGCATTTTGAGGGCACGGCGACGCACTTCACCGGCTATCTGCGGGGCGAAGCTCTCGCTGCGGCGTACGCCTCTTCAGACCTGTTCGTCCTGCCCTCGGAGACCGAAACCCTGGGCCTCGTTCTGCTTGAAGCCATGGCCTCCGGTTGTCCGGTCGTGGCCTGCAACGCCGGCGGGGTGCCCGACGCGGTTGAGGACGGCGTCACCGGCTTTCTCTACCATCCCTCGGACGCGCAGGGGCTGGTCAAGGCGGTGCGCCGGGCGCTCGATCATCCTGAGGAGTGCGGCTCGATCCGCGCCCGGGCGCGCGCTGAGGTCGAACGCCAAAGCTGGCAGGAAGCCACCCGGCAGCTCCGTTGCTGCTATGTCCGTGCTATGGAAGATCGCAGGCCGGCCTCTGCGGCCGAACGGCCCGTGCGCCGCAGTTTCACGAAAAGAACCGCGATGGCGGTTGCGCGGAGATTGCTGCCCTGATCGTTTTCTGTGAAGACTGTGCGTCGGGAAGAGCGGGCCGCTGGCCGTCTAGCGGACTCTTGCGGAATCGGTGGGCGTAGTTTCGGTCTTCGGTATGCCGTAATCGATGGACAACACCGCGGATCCGCCCATTCGCACCTCGGTCTCGCTGCGATTCCGCTCCGGCAGCCAGAACGGCCCGGTTTTGGCGTATTCGTGATGGATGGTCGTCTTCCGGATCCAGAACGACGGATTCTGCGCAGGCTGGGCGTCGATCTTCACTACGGCGTAGTCCTCCGCATCCACCCAGACCCTTCCGCGGTAGAGCAACTTCGAGTCCACCCGCGGCTCTACCTCGAGCACGTAGCAGCGGCGGCCATTCAGCGTCTCCTGATCCACGAGGGCGAAGGTGTAGTTCTCCGGAGTCAGCGCGGTCTTCTCCGGATCCCGCGCGGCTTCCTCTTCGGTCGAGAGCAGGCGCCTGAGCACCTTGTCAGCGAGCAGTTTTGAGCCGGTTTCCGACAAAACCTGAAAATGCTTTGTCTCCGGAGCATCGTAGGTCGCCTCGACTACCAGGCTCGCGGTCATATTCATCGGGAAGCCGTGGTAGGTGACGGTGTAATGCCGTTCTTCGGTGTAGCTCTTCAGGTCATCGGCGCGGCGCTTGTTCTGTTCCGTCATGCGATCGACGATTTGTGCGGCGCTCAGCGGCCGCAGCGCGTCTCCGGCGGCTCCGCTGCCGCCCTCTGACGCAATCGTCATGGTGTTGTTATCTTTTTGTTCAGGGAGAAGGGGGCCTTGTGCGGAGAGGAGAGGGCCCGGGCACGCCAGCAGCGCGGCCCCCAGCATGCCCAGAAGCCATCGAGAGGTAGTGTCCGTGGGAAACAATCCTTCTTAGGATGCCCCTTTGCATCCTGATCCGTCAATCCAACAATGCGTGAATCTTATTCCCAAATGGGGCGGGAATACTGTACGTTAGTGGCACCAGTGAGTCGCTTTTTGCTCGTTTCTTTTCCCCCCGGGAATCTGCGTGCCAGGGCGACCTTGCACGCAGCGTGAGGAGCAGGACGTCACCATCAATCGCCGGAGGCCGGGTGCACAACCAGTTGTTGTTGTTGTCCAGGGACAGGGAAGCCGCTCTCCCTTTTCGCAGCGGGGTTTCTCTGCACGGTCATACCCGCCACTCAAAAGAGAGCCTTGGCTTCATCGGCCAGTTCCTCGACCGCCATCGGCCCCTGCGCGCCTGGATCGACCGGCAGAGAGACTACTGCAACTGCACTTCGGGGATCACCCTCGATTTCAACCGCGCCTACTGGACCCCGCCGCTCTGCGAGCGGCTCGCGCACCAGGTGGAAGCTCGCCAGATCGAGGCTCTCGGTCTGCGGCCCGTGGTGTCCCTCTCCGATCACGACACCGTCGACGCCTGCACCCTGCTGCGCGCCGATCCCTCTCTCGGTGACGTCCCCATCTCAACCGAGTGGACCGTCCCCTGGGGCGGGGCTGTCTTTCATATGGGCATTCACAACCTGCCGCCGGCGATTGCTCCTTCGCTCATGACGGCCATGATCGAGGCGACCGCCAGCGCCGACGAGGACCGCATCCTTGCGCTCTTTGCCGAGTTTAACCGCATGCCCGAGGTGCTGATCGTCTTCAACCATCCCCTCTGGAATTTCATTCGTATCGGGTACGATCGCTTCTCCTTCGAGTTGACCCGCTTCCTCGCCGCTGCCAGTCCCTGGCTCCATGCCTTCGAACTCAACGGCATGCGCAGCCATCAGGAGAACCGCGGCGTCCTCCGTCTGGCGCGCGACTGGGATCAGCTCATTCTTTCCGGTGGCGACCGTCACGGCTGCGAACCCAACGCCTCCCTGAACCTCACCAATGCCGCCTGCTTCTCCGAATTCGTCGATGAGGTCCGCAAGGGCCGGGAAAGCACCGTCCTGATCATGCCTCAGTACGCTGAGCCGCTCGCCTGGCGTTTCTACCAGAACTTTACGCACGTCATTGCCGACTATCCGAACCACCCTGAAGGCCGCCGCCGCTGGGATGACCGCACCTTCCACCCCGACCGGAATGGCGACGTTGTCCCCATGAGCCGCCTGTGGCGTGTGGGGCCGCCGGAATTTCTCAGGACCATTTTTGCCGCCGCTCTGCTGGCCGCCGAGGTTCCTGTGCGCGGCCTCCTCCGTCACTGGAGAAGCCGCGACAACGAATCCCTCGCTTTACCCTCTGTCTCTTTTCCCCTCGAGCCGCGTCCCGCTCTTGCTGAAGGTCCCCTCGAAGCCTCGGTCGAAGATCACCTTTACTCGTCTGCCGAACTCGCCGGCGACTAGGCGGCCGCCTCGGAAGGCTCCTGGCCGCGCATCGCCGTCAGCTTCTCCTCTGTGGGAGACGTGGCTTTGCCGCTGTTATCGGAGCTGCGGCGGGCAAACGTGAAAAAGAGAGAAGTTGCAGGGGTGGGGATTCCTGTTTTGGTCAGTGCCCGGCCTTCCATCCGGCACCAAAATAACCATCGGAGGGAAACCAAGGCTCGCCTTTCGTCCCACCTCGGGTCCCGGCCATGCTTCCTTCGTGGAGTTGCCGGTTCCCTCTGCTCACACGAAGATGGTGATAAGAGCCGCAGTTCGTGCGGCCCGCGGCTGCGCCCGTACCGCATTCCGGACGGTCCATTCCGGCATCCTGCTATGACGCCTGCGCTCCACAATGAGAATCGAGTCCAGAGGAATGCCGAGCCGCTGCTGCCGGCGGACCCGGTGTTCAGCTTCGCCTTTCAGCCCATTGCCGACGCTGCCGCCCGCGCGATCGTCGCGTGGGAAGCCCTGATCCGCGGCCCATGGGACGAGCCTGCCTGGCAGGTTCTGAATCAGGTCGCCCCCACCCGGCTCCATCTGTTCGATCAGATCGCCCGTGGGCAGGCGGTCGCTCTGGCCGCCCGCCTGGGCATCGACCGGCCCCTGCATCTTAACTTTCTGCCGCGCAGCCTCCACGCTTTCCCCAACACGCTGCTGGCCACGATCGAGGCCGCCAACGAAGCTCGGGTGCTGATCGAGCGCATCGTTCTTGAAGTCCCTGAAGCCGACGTGATCGACGACCGTCCCCGTCTCGCCGGTCTGCTGAGCGAGTACCGCAGCCTTGGTATCGGCCTCGCCATCGACGATTTCGGCGCTGCCTACGCCAGCCTCAGCCTGCTCGCCGACCTCGAGCCCGATCAGGTGAAGCTGGATATGCGCCTCATCCGCGGCATCGACCGCCACCCGCCCCGCCAGGCGCTGGTCCGGGCCATTCTCCAGGCCTGCGCCGACCTGCATATCCACGTCATTGCCGAAGGGGTGGAAACCTCAGCGGAGTTCGCCTGGCTCTCTGCCCAGAACATCCGCCTGTTTCAGGGATATCTTTTCGCTCGGCCAGCCTTCGAGTGCTTTCCGCCGGTCCACTTTCCGGCGCTTGCGCCTGAGGCCCGGGACCCCAAACGGCCGGCCGCCTCCGCCGAACAGCCGGAGCGGCGCATGCGCTCCAGGCGCCCTCGTTCCTGAGGGATCATCCGCGCCCGATCGTGGGGCGCGCCGCGTTGCGCGCGCTATCGAGGTTCCATTGCGAACTGATCGATCCCCACTCGTGCCCCCAGCGTCATCCGCTCGGTAGATGGAAAGAAGAACACGGTGATCTCGTCGAACTGCCGCAGCGCCGCGTGGCTCGGAATCGCAAAGGTCAGGTCTTCCTCCACCGGCTCAGGCTTGAACGCGAAGTGGCTCGGCTGGGTGGAGAGGATCGGCTGCATGCCTAAAAAGAACGATGGCTTCCCCGGCGATGTCGAATCCGTCAGCAGAACGCCCATCTCGATCTGTCCCGGCCGGTTGTCTCCGTTGCGCACGGTTACCTGCATGGCCGCGCACCCGCGCAGCTCCACCGGCCGCGGCAGTGTCTGGTGCGCTTGCATGGCCAGGGGAATCCATCCTGTCGAGTAGATGCTGACCTTCACCGGATCACCATGCGCCACATGGGCGTGCGGGCCCGGGCCCTGATGGGGCGCCTGGAAATACCAGTACGCTCCGTCGAAAGGAATAAGGAGCGGCTTTCTCCTCCCGCTCTGCGGCAGACTCTGCGCGAGCGGGGTCGTGAGTTCCAGGTCCTTCTTCGGCACCGTTAACAGGATGATGCCGCGGTACGCATCACGGACCGAATCCCGGTCGCCGGCGTCGCGCTGTCTGTCTGCCGCCTGGGCGACGGCGTCTCCGTCGGCGCTCACCGGTCCCCAACGCGCCAGGCTGACGAGGAGCAGCGGCACCACGACCAGCAGCGCCAGCACCGCCGCCGCTGCCGACCGGATGGCGGGCCGGGTCATGGTCTGCCTGCGTGCTCGCATCAGTGAGGTCAGCTGCTTCCAGACGAAGACAAACGACCCGAGGGCCGCCAGCAGGGAAGCGGGCAGTACTTGCCGGCGCAGCGCCAGCACTGTCGCACACTCCAGGCACACCGCAATCGCAAAGGCCTGGCCGCGCCCGGAATCCGGTGCCGGCAGCTCCGCAAACAGGGGTCCGGTTCCGATCGGCTCGTCTTCGATTGGCTCAGCCGGAATCATGCCGCGGAGGCATACGGCCAGAACCGCGGCCACGCCCGCGGCGAACGCCAGCGTCCACGGCGACTCGCGCGCCGCCAGCAGCCAGAGCGGCGGCAGCAGCAACCAGGCGGCGCCTGCCTCCAGAGCGTCCACGCGGAACGCCCTGCGCCCCTCAGGCCGCAGCAGAAGCCGGGCGATCCCCATGGCAAATGTGCCGGCGATGGCCGTTGCCAGCACCCACAGCGCCCCCTGGATCAGCACTTTTTCTGAAGAAAGCCTCATAGAAGGGCGCAGGCGGAGCGCGACCACACCTGCCATCAGCAGCCCTGCCAGCACAACGAGCCATGCCCCGCGTGCACTGGTTCCGGCCGGACGCAGAGGTTCCGCATGAGGCGGATTCGGGTTCAGCGTACCTGGACGGGACAGTTCCTCTTCCCGGCGCTGCTCGTCGTCTCGCGGCACCGCGCCACCTCTCTGCGTGTTTTGCGCCTTGCGCCGCCGGAACAGAAAAGGCGAAGCAACCGCGGGGATTGGCCCGATCGGCGTATGAAACATTCGACACCGAAAGTGCCTGCGTTGTTCCAGCTTCCATACGCCGGCAAGGGAAATATGCGGAAGACGGTGTTGTGTTCGCTATCCCGCGCTTTGCCGCACAAATTGCCGCGCCGCGAGCAGGATCGCTGCGCACCCCATCAACGTCAGAATCAAGGCGTCGACCCACAGATCGCCTATGCCCGCGCCGCGGAGGATAACGCCGCGCAGGATGCGGATGTAATACGTCGCTGGAATCAGCCGGCTCACGCCCTGGAAAAACAAGGGCATGTTCTGGATGAGAAAGATGTATCCGGACAGAAATACCGAAGGCAGGACCGTCCCCATCGCCAGCTGGAACGCCTCGGCCTGGGTGTGGGCCCGCGTCGAGATCACCAGGCCCAGGCCCAGCACGGTCAGCAGAAAGGGCAGGGAGAGCAGCAGGAGCAGCAAGACGCTGCCATGGACGGGCACCAGAAACACTACCCGCATCACGCCGAGGATGGCGCATAGTTCCAGAAATGCCAGCACGCCGTAGGGGATCATCTTGCCGACCATCAGCCCCAGAGGCGCCACCGGGGTCATGGTCAGCTGCTCCAGCGTGCCCCGCTCCCGCTCCCTCACGAGGCTGAGCGCGATGAGCAGGATCGTCATCACCTGCAGCAAAATCGCAATCAGCCCCGGCACAAAAAAGTTCGCCGAGCGGGTTGCCGGGTTGTAAAGCACCGAGGGCCGTACATCGATGGGCATTTGCCCGTCCGGCAGAACCCGCGCCAGCGACTGCTCCAGCGCAACGCCCGTCGAGGCGCTCATCGCCTGCCCGGCCACGGTCGAATCCGATCCATCCACCAGCACCAGCACGCTTGCGGATGTTCCATCCTGCAGCCGCCGCGCGTAATCGAACGGGATCCGAATTCCGACCTGGGCCTTCCCCGCGCGAATCGCCTCGTCCAGTTCGGCCGGCGATTGCACGCTGCCGCGCAGGGCAAAAACGTCCGACGCCGCAAACCGCTGCAGCAGGTCGCGGCTGTCCTGGGTGTGCGAATCGTCCAGCACCACGGTGGGGATCTGCCGCACGTTGGTATCCACCGCGAAGCCGAACAGGAAGAGCTGCAGCATCGGCAGCGCCAGCGCGAAAAACAGCGTGCCGCGGTCCCGCGTCACATGCAGGAATTCCTTGCGGCACACCGGAACCAGCCCGCGGAAAGATCCCTCGAGCAGACGATGGAGGAGGTTCTTCATCGCGACGCCTCCATGATTCGGTACGTCAGCGTGACAAAAACATCTTCGAGCGACGGCTCAATCGTCTCTACGCGCGCTTGCGGCAAGTGCGCCCGCAGTCCGTCGAGTTCGTCCTTCTCCGCCAGCGCGTGAATGGAATGCCCGAAGATCGTCGCCTCGCGGACACCTGTCATCCGTCGCACCGAGTCGAGAATCGCGGACGGATTTTCGACGTCGATCTGGACTCGCGCGGTGCCTTCCGGATTTGCCTCCGGCAAACGCTGCAACTCCGCGATCGAACCGAGCGCCATCAGCTTCGACAAATAGATGTAACCCACCCGCCCGCAGCGCTCGGCCTCATCCATGTAGTGTGTGGTTACGAAGAATGTCACGCCCTCGCCGGAAAGCTGAAACAGCAGGTCCCACAGCGCCCGGCGCGCGACCGGATCGATGCCCGCTGTCGGCTCGTCGAGAAACACAACCTCCGGCGAATGGATGATCGCGCAGGCCAGCGCCAGCCTCTGTTTCCATCCACCCGAAAGCTGCGCCACCCGCCGGTTCAGGTACGGCTGAATTCCCGTGAGCGCCAGCACCTGCTCCGTCCGCTGGGCGGCGCGTTTTCCCTCCAGCCCATATACCCCCGCATAGAAAGCCAGGTTCTCCGCGACGGTCAGGTCCTCGTACAGCCCGAACTTCTGCGACATATATCCCACATGCCGCCGGATTTCAGCCGCATCCCTGCGGATGTCCATGCCGAGAATGCGCCCCGTCCCCTCGCTCGGCCGCAGCAGCCCGCAGAGTGCCTTGATGATCGTCGTCTTCCCCGACCCGTTGGGTCCAAGGAAGCCGAACAGCTCCCCTTTTCCGATCGCGAAGCTCACGTCGCTCACCGCGGTGAAGGTTCCGAACCGGATCGTCAGATGATCGGCTGCAATCACGGTGGTCATTCGAACCGCACCGTCGCGGACATGCCCGACTTCAATACCCGCGCCGCATTGTCCACGTACACCTTTACGCCGAACACCTCATGCTCGCGATCGCTCTTCGTCTGCACGTTGCGGGGGAGGAATTCAGCCTCCGACGCGATCTGTTCCACGCTGCCCGGGAAGGCGCGTCCCGCATAACTGTCCACCCGCACGGTTGCTTTCTGCCCCAGGTGCACGTGCGCTAGCTCGGTTTCCGGCATATAGACCTTTACCCACAGTTGCGAAGACTCGAGCATGGTCATCACGATCCGCCCCGGGGCCACCAGGTCCCCCGGACGCACGCTCACCGTCTCCATCACCGCGTCCGCCGGAGCCGTCAGGGCGGCCTCCCGCAAGCGCGCGTCGAGTTCGTCAACCTGCCCCTGGGCCTGCATCACACGACCGCGCGCGGCTTCGATATCCTCCTTGCGGAACCCGCGCCGCGCCAGTACTGCAGCCGCCTCTGCCTGGTGGTACCGCGCTTCCGCGGCATGCAGGTCCTCCACGCGCGTGCCTGCCTCCAGCAGCGCAAGCCGCTGCCGCGCCGACTCCGCCCGCTGCGCGGCCGCATCCCGCTTGTCGCGCGCATCGTCAAATTGTTGCTTCGAAATGATGTCCTGGGTCACCAGCCTGGCCATGCGCGTGTAGAAGCTCGCAGCATTGGCCGCATCGGCCTGGGCTGCGGCATAGTCCGCCCGCGACTGGTCGATCTCCTGCTTGCGCGGCCCATTCCGGGCTTCCTCGTAGGCCGCCTGCTCAGCGCGCGCCGTTGCTTCGGCCTCCGCAATCTCCTCGGGACGATTCCCGCGCAGCATTTTCTCCAGATCTGCCCGGGCCTGCTCGAGCGCCGCTTCCGCCTGCATCCGCTGCGCCTTCAGCTCATCACATTCGAAGCGCACCAGCACGGCGCCCGCATGCACCCATTCGCCTTCCTCGACCGGAACGGCGGTCACCCTCCCGCCCACCTTCGATCCAATCTCGATCTCCCGTGTCTCGACCGTCCCCGCGTAGACGCTCCGCTGCTGGCGGGCCGACCAGGCGAACGCGAACCAGATTCCGGCAATCGCCACCGCCAGCGCAACTCCCGCTACAGTCAGCCGTCGCTTCATGCCACACCTTCCTTCAATGCCTGCAGGCGCGCCCGCATCGTCTGCGTGAGCCAGGCAGCCGGGGCGTCCTCCCGGATCAGCCACTCCAGCATCGTGGCAAGGAACACGGCGAACAGCGTCTCCGCCGCCAGTCGCGCCGGCTTGCGGCGTCCTGGCATTTTCCGCATCGTCTGCGCCAGGACTCCGATCGCCTCCTCGCGCGCTGCCAGCAGGAATCCCGCCGACGCCTGCTGGAAGAGCGTCGCGAGAATCAGCGTCTTCGAGTGCCCCGCGATCCGCGCGTTCTCGGCGGCCATTTTCAGAATTACCGCAGTGACTGCATCGAACGTCGGCGTCTCCCCGCTCGCGGCAAACTCTGTCACGATGGCCTTCAGCTTCGCCGACCGCGCCGCAGCAATCTCTCGCAGCATCAGCTCCTTTTGGGGGAAGTAGTTGAACAGCGTCGCCCGTGACACGCCGGCGGCCGCCGCGATCGCTTCCATCGAGACGTTCTCGTACCCGTCATGCCCAAACAGCTCAAAGGC
>JBAUGH010000331.1:0-5918 GCA_049679565.1 Acidobacteriaceae bacterium | reverse complement strand
GGACACCCCATCGTTCCGCGACCGCCTCATCGACCGGAAGGATTCTGTCTCCGAACCAGGGCCGCAAGGTGCCTTCGAGCCATTCCTCAAGTTGGGCTCGACGTTTGCTCGTAGGGAGAATGGTAATTCCCTTCAGAATCTCCCCCAGCGAAATCACGCTCAGAAACAGTCGTTCGTCGTCGGCGTTGTCCAGCCAATCCGCAACAGTCTGTTGAGGATTTGGCCGCGTCAATTCTGAAGGGATATTTGTATCGAGGAGAAATCCCCTCATAGGGCGAGGTCGCGTCCATGATCGGCGTCGCGTTCCAAATCCAGATTCAAGCCCTTGAACGGGGACTCGGCAAACAATTGAGCCAGGCTCTTGCGACCGGCAGGCCGCTCGGGGACTGCAGTGGGCGCCGTTTCCGTGGCAACCCGTTCAAGCAGGCTTGCGGCATACGTCCGCAGTTCCATATTGCGAGCCGCCGCCTGGGATGCCAGCAGCGCCTGAGTCTGCGCGTCGAGCTCAACCTCGATGATCACCGCAACCTCCCTTGTCCTCGATTATCTGCTGGTTGCGCGATCAAAGTCGATAGCTGGAGCAGGAACTGCCGACGCGAAACCATCGAGCGGTTGCAGGGTTCTGCACAGCAACACACGATGAGCCGTGTGAAGCCAACAGCCACCAGAACAGCCACCGGCAATGAAAAAGCCGCCCTAATAAAACTCAGGCGGCCATCTTTATCAAGTCTGTATATTGTTAAATATAAATAATTTATATGGCGGAGAGGGAGGGATTCGAACCCCCGATACCCTTACGAGTATGCCTGATTTCGAGTCAGGTGCATTCAACCGGGCTCTGCCACCTCTCCGCTTGTGAGGCTTGCAAAAGGCTCTCCCCCTGGCAGGGGCGGCCACGCAGACCGGTCCCCTTGAGGATACCGTATCGTCAATCGCCGGGTCGAGCTTCACCGGGACTCGCAGAGCGCCGCCGACTCAACCGGTCGCGGTTGGAACCGCTGATCCGAAACTGCTCAGATCGCACATAAAACCAGCCCCATCCTGAAATTGCCGATGCCCCGGAGCGTGCGCTCCAGGGCGCTGCCGGACGTTTCTCGCCGCACAGCCGGCGCTCGAAAATGACACTTTTGTGCTACACAATCAGTGCAGTTTGGTACCAATGTAACGATTGTAAAGATTACCTAAACTGGTAAGATTTAACCACTTTGACCCCGATACTTCAACCAAGGATGTAATCGGATTAGTAACAGACTGCATCCCTTTGTTTTCTGTAACTTGCTTGTTTTTATTGATTTGCAATTGATGAACAAAAGTAACATTTGTGTCGAAGAGTTTGGTGACTGAAATGCCAATGGAGTGGTTAACTTTCTTTGTTCTGTTCGCTCCTTGAACCGGCCCGGTAACTCCAAACGACCTGCCCGGAAAATGACCGAATCCATACCCTGAGGAGTCTCTGACTTTCCTCTCCTCCGGATGGAGCCCGGCCTGAAGTGCTGATTGCTGATGGCTTTGCAAGAGGTGAGGTAGATGCACACAATGTGGTTTGTCCCCCCGCCGGGATTCCGCGGCAGGAATCCTCGCGTTTCCTCTGCGTTCCGGCGCTTTAGAGGCTTTTTCGGACTCGGGTCCCCGCTCTCATCGCCTTCCTCGCGCGTCTCGGCGCTCTTGCTCCCGGCCCTGGCAGCTTGCCTCCCTCTCCTGCTGGCCGGATGCGGAAGCATCTCCGGCAACACCGCCGGCGTCCTGCTCGCTTCCTCAAGCTCCGTTTCATTCGGAAATGTTCCTGTCGGCCAATCGGCAAGCGCTACTGTTTCCTTGTCCAACTCCAGTTCGCAGCCAGTCCAAATCTCCCAGCTCAGCGTGAGCGGTCAGTATTTCTCCATCCTCAACCAGAACAGCATCCCCATGACCGTTCCGGGGGGCGGAACAATCAGCATCAACTTACAATTCAACCCCGGATCCGCGGGCCAGGCGAGCGGGAGTCTGGTCCTCAACAGCAACGCGTCCTCCGGATCGACCGCAGCCGTCAGCCTTGCCGGCACCGGAACCGCGGCAACCACCACCGATTCCCCCGCCGTTCTCATCAGCCCCTCTCCGGGCAGCGTCCTCCCCGGCTCCTCCGCAACCTTCACCTGGACCCCTGGCAGCGGAGTTGCCGAATATCAACTCTGGCTGGGATCCACGGGAGCGGGCTCCTCCAACCTCGGCGTGTACACCGCGACCCCGACTTCTTCCGGCAACATTTCCCAAAATGTCACGGGGCTGCCCACCAGCGGCGCCACCGTCTACGCGCGCCTGCTTTCACAAATCCAGGGTAGCTGGCAGGCCAACGACTACACCTTCACTGAAGCAGGCGCAACCACCAGCGCCCCCACATCGGATGCAACCGTCAGCAATCTCGCCTGCTCCGACACCAGCATTACCGGAGCCGACGCCGACAGTTGCACCGTCACTCTGAGTTCTGCGGCCTCGAGCAACCTCAGTGTCAGCCTGACCAGCGATAACTCCGCCGTCACGGTTCCGGCCAGTGTCACCGTGCCGGCCGGCGCCGCCAGCGCCCCCTTCACCGCAACGGTTGTCGCTGTGACGTCCGCACAAAATGCAACTCTCACGGCCAGCACCGCGGACAGCGCGCAGAGCTTCGCGCTCCAGCTGAATGCCGAGTCGTCAGGCACGGGCGGCGCTGCGGCGCTCACCGTCAGCGCCAATCGGCTGGCGTTCGGCAACGTGACCGTCAACACCGCCGCGACTCAGTCCGTGACTCTGATTTCAACCGGCACCGCGCCGCTGATCGTCAGCGCGGCGACCCTTTCAGGAGCAGGCTTCAGCGTCTCCGGAGCCAGTTTCCCGGCCACCCTGATGCCCGGCCAGACGGCTACGCTGCAGGTCCAGTTCGATCCGGCCAGCGCCGGCTCGGTCAACGGATCTCTGACCATCAACAGTAATTCCTCAACCGGCGGCTCCACCGTGGTCAGCCTGAGTGGAACAGGGGACGCGACCGCAGGAACCCTGCGCTCGCTCATGTGCACCAGCCCAACGCTCTCTGGCGCGGCCACCGACAACTGCACCGTGACCCTGACTTCGGCGGCCCCGACCGGCGGAGTGCTCGTGAGTCTCACCAGCAGCAGTTCCGCGGTCATCGTGCCCGCCGCCATCAGCGTTCCGGTGGGAGCAACCACTGCCTCCTTCACCGCAACCGCGGTCAGCGTCACATCCACGCAGACCGTGGACCTGATCGCCACCACGCCGGATGGCCAGTCGAAGTTCTTTGCTCTGCAACTTGAGGGGCAGGCGGCAACCATGACGGTCAGCGCCAGCAGCCTCTCCTTCGGCAACGTCAACCTGAACACTTCCTCCACCCAGGCTCTCACCCTGATCTCGACGGGCGCATCCGCCGTGACCATCACCAGCGCCACGATGACGGGCGCCGGCTTTACGGTGAGCGGATCGGGCTTCCCGGTCACCCTGAACCCCGGGCAGACTCTCACCCTGCAGGTGAGATTCGATCCCACGACGGCGGGCGCAGTAACCGGCTCGCTGGCTATCGCCAGCAACTCCACTGGCGGCGGAACAACCGTGGTCAGCCTGAGCGGAACCGGCGAATCAGCGGCAACCGGCTTGAGCGGCCTCTCCTGTGCCCAGTCGTCCTTGACCGCAGCGGGAACCGACGCGTGCACGGTGAGCCTCACCGCAGCAGCGCCCGCCGGCGGACAGGTCGTGACGATTGTCAGCAACAACAGCGCGGTTATCGTGCCGGCCTCCGTCACGGTGCCGGCCGGCGCAACCACCGCTGGCTTTAGTGCGACGATCTCGGCGGTAACTTCCAGCCAGACCGCCATTCTCACTGCGAACGCCGGCGGCGTGGCTCGATCGTTCGCCCTTCAGTTGAGCGGCGGAACCGCAACCCTCAGCCTGAGCGCGGCCAGCCTGTCGTTCGGCAGCGTTGCCCTCAATACCCCCACCACCCAGTCGGTGACCCTGAGTTCCACCGGCACGGCAGCCCTGGTGATCAGCGGCGTTACCGTAACGGGAGCGGATTTCACCGTAACCGGAGCGAGTTTCCCGGTCACGCTGAACCCCGGACAGAGCGTCACCCTGCAGGTGAAATTCGATACCGCCACCACGGGTTCGGTCACCGGATCGCTGGCAATCGCCAGTAATTCATCGACCGGGGCGACCACTGTCATCAGTCTCAGCGGCACAGGTCAGTCAGCGGCCGGGGCGCTCAGTGCTATCGCCTGTGCTACCGGATCCTTTACCGCAGCGGGTACCGATGCCTGCACCGTGACCCTGACCGCCGCAGCGCCTTCGGGCGGCCTGGCGGTCACTCTGGCCAGCAGCAGCACCGCGGTCGTCGTTCCCGGTTCCATCACCGTACCCGCAGGCGCAACCACGGCAGGATTCACCGCCGCCGTTTCAGCGGTGACCTCCAGCCAAACAGCAACCCTCACGGCCACCGCGGGTGGGGTCGCGAAGACCTTCGCCCTGCAGATTGGTCCGGGAAGCCCGGGCCTCACCATCAATGCCACCACCATCTCTTTCGGGAATGTGACGTTGAATTCCCCGGCAACCCAGAGCGTCACGCTCACCTCTTCAGGAACAGCCGCGGTGACGATTAACGCAGCAGCAGTGGCGGGCACGGGCTTCACGCTCTCCGCAGGCACGGTTCCCGTCACCCTGAACCCCGGGCAGACGGCAACGCTGAGCGTACAGTTCGACCCCACCACCGCGGGGGCAGCCACAGGGACCCTGACCATCACCAGCAACGCAGCCAGCGGCGGCACGATCCTGGTTGCCCTGACGGGAACGGGCCAGTCGTCCACCAGCTACGAGGTTGCCCTCACCTGGAGTGCTCCGGCAAGTTCGAGCGATCCGGTGGCAGGCTATAACGTCTATCGTCAAACCGGCACCGGCTCCTACCAGTTGCTGAATGCATCCGTCAACGCGCCCACAACCTACACTGACACCACCGTGCAGAGCGGCGTCACATATAACTACGAGGTGAAGAGCGTGGACGCCCAGGGTAACGAGAGCACTGCGTCGAACGTCTACACGGCCGCCATACCGTAGCCGTTGCGGATGGACAAACAAAAAGGCCCGCCATGGTGGCGGGCCTTTCTTATGTGCAACGCTTTGGAAATCGCCGCCTCTCAGCAGCGGACGATATGCGCATCCTTCAGGTTCCTGGTCGCGTTGCGCGTGTCGACCACCAGCTTTGCCTGCGCCACAATCGCCGCATAGTCGTATTGCGAGTGATCGGTGACGATGACCACGCAGTCGAATTCGGGGATTTTGTCCAGCGGCGTGCTGGTCATGTTGAGCGCATACTTGCGCCCCTGACCGACCGTCGGGAAATATGGATCGTTATACTCCACCCGGGCGCCGCGCTTTTGCAGCAACTCGATAATGGTGAGCGAAGGCGACTCGCGGAGATCGTCGATGTCGCGCTTGTAAGCCATTCCCAGAATCAGGATCCGCGAGCCGCGCAGCGGTTTGCCGTGCTGGCTCAGAGCCTCCATGATGTTCTCGACGATGAAATAGGGCATGCCGAGGTTGATCTCGCCGGCCAGTTCGATAAAACGAGTGCGGAAGTCGAATTCCTTCGCTTTCCACGAAAGATAGAAAGGATCGATGGGAATGCAGTGACCGCCCAGCCCTGGTCCAGGGTAGAACGCCTGAAAACCGAAGGGCTTGGTTTTGGCCGCATCGATGACCTCGAACAGGTCGATGTCCATCCGCATGCAAAGCTGCTTGAGCTCATTGACCAGCGCAATGTTGACGCAGCGATAAATGTTCTCGAGCAGTTTGGTCATCTCCGCGGCCGCCGGCGAGGACACCGGAACCGTCCGGTTGAAGATGGAGCCGTAAAGCGCGGAAGCCATCGCCTGGGCAACCGGCCCGCACCCGCCGATCACCTT
>JBAUGH010000330.1:0-13301 GCA_049679565.1 Acidobacteriaceae bacterium | reverse complement strand
GCTATCAGCAGTCGCACCGGACGCTGGCCGGCAGAGACGAGGTAATGGAGGAGGCGCGCACCTTCCGGGAGAAGAAGCTGCCCTGCGACACGCTGATTTACCTGGGGACGGGTTTTTGCCCGTCCGGATGGAATACCGGCCATGGGTCGTTTACGTTCAATGAGTATGTCTTTCCCGATCCGAAGGCGATGATCGGGCAGCTGCACGACGAGCACTTCAAAGTCGTGCTGCATGTGGTTCCTCCGGGCGATTTTCACGGGACGATTCACGACGCGGGGGCGGCCGCTCGAGCGCCGGGCGATGCAGTGTCCTATTGGCAGGAGCATTTGCCGGTGGAGGAGACGGGGGTGGACGGATGGTGGCCGGACGAGGGCGACCGGCTGTCCGTAACCGCGCGTCTCCAGCGCAACGAGTTTTACTGGGATGGTCCTCTGAGCGTCCAACCGGACCGGCGCCCGTTTGCGCTGCACCGCAACGGATATGCGGGGATGCAGCGGTACGCGTGGCTGTGGTCGGGAGACATCGATTCCAGCTGGGCCACTCTGGCGGCGCAGGTGCGCAACGGGATCAACGTGGGGCTGTGCGGGATTCCGTACTGGGGGACCGACACGGGAGGTTTTGTGCCTACGCGCGAACTGACGCCGGAACTGTACGTGCGCTGGTTCCAGTTCAGCGCCTTCTGCCCGTTGTTCCGCTCGCATGGCCGAGCCTGGCACTTGCGGCTTCCGTGGGGCTGGGATTTGGGAACTCCGGGCCCGCTGGAGGGCGCTGAGAGCCTGGGACCGGACTGGCCGCCGGAAGAGGAGTTACACGACGTCCAGGTCGAGGAAATATGCCGGGAATATCTGAACCTGCGTTATCGGCTGCTGCCGTACCTCTATTCTTCGGTGGCTCAGACCCACGCGACGGGTCTGCCCCTGATGCGGGCCCTTTGGCTGGCCAATCCTGGGGATCAGCAGGCGCTGCTGCGGGATGACGAGTATCTGTTCGGCGACAGTTTCCTGGTGGGGCCGGTTCTGCGGCCTGCGGCAAACCAGCGCGCGGTGTATCTCCCGGCCGGCCCATGGTGGGATTACTGGACAGATGAGCCAGTGGATGGAGGAAAGGAAATATCGCGGCCCGTGGACCTGAAGACGATGCCGCTGTATGTGAAGGCGGGGGCGGTCGTACCGTTTGGCCCCGTTCGGCAGTACGCAGCCGAGCCGGTGGTCGAGCCGGTGGAGTTGCATGTGTATCCCGGAGCGGATGGGCGATTCGATCTATATGATGACGACGGCGAGAGCTTTAGATACCGTCAGGGGAGCTTTACGAGGATTGCCTGCGAATGGAAAGATGCCGAACGCGCGCTGGCGCTGCAGGTAGATCCGAAGGGGAGACCGGCAACCGGAAGGAAGATCCGGGTTCGAGTGGCGGGGAAAACCGCAACGACGGAGGTAACTCTGACTCGGCCGACGACGGTGGTGAGGCTCTGAGAAGAGAGGGCAGCGGGACACCTGCCCCCTTGTCTCCCAGACCGGGCTCCCGCCCTTTCCGGCCTTGAAAATTATGGGACGTGCTTCTGGCGCGGGATGCGTTGCGGATGCCTTCACTCTCCTCGACGGCAGCAGAACGCGGAGCGTCACCGGCCGGCAGGGGAGTTTTTCAGTCGCAGGTATTCCTGGGTCAGCAGCCGGCGCAGAATGGGCCGCGCTTCGTCGTCCGGACACACTTCAAGGGAATGACAGCGGTCGATCGCCCGCTTCAGATCCTCGATGAAGGCCACGCACGCCGGGCAGGCAGCGATATGCTGACGCATCCGTTCGCAAACCTCCGGCTCGAGCTTGCCGTCCAGATACTCTGACAGATTCGAGAAAATCTCCCGGCAGCGCGCTGACCGCTTCGCCACCGGCTTCTTCCGCCGCGGCGCCAATGGCTTCTGCTCAAGGAGTTTCGCCATTTCCTGCCGCACCAGCAGCCGCGCTCGATGCAGCCGCACGCGCACCGTCCCTGGCCGGATCGACAGAATCCTTGCCACCAGATCGGTGTCGAGTTCCTCCATATCGTGGAGCACCAAAACGATCCTGTACTGAGGCGGCAGAGCCAGAACCGCGTTGTGCAGCATGCGATGATCCTGCTTTCGCAGAGCCTGGTCCTCCGGGGTAGCGGATGGGTCTGCGAGCAGCGCATCCATTTCGGCGTCGTCGGGCAGCAACTGCTCCAGCGCGATTGTCCTCCGGTAAGCTGCTGTCCTGCGCCCCTGCCAGCAGCGATTCTTCGCGGCTGTATAAAGCCATGCGGACAGCGCCTGGGGATCCTCCAGCCTGGCCAGATGGGGGAGCGCCTTCACCAGCACCTCCTGCGCCGTATCTTCAGCATCTTCGCGATGGCCACAGACTTTGATTCCGAAGGACAGAACCGTACGCTGCAACAAGGCGAGTGCTCGTTGAATGGCCGGCGCATCGCCGCGGCGCAACAACACAATGGCCTCGTTCAGTTCCGAACGCATGATCGACTTTCAGGGAGATGTATTCAGTCTATCTCCGGGGCGTGTCCTCTGCCGGAGCAGCGCTGAGACGCGCCGGGATCACGCGCAGGTGACAGGATTGCAAGAGAGTTTCATGCGGACAGCGATTTTCATGGTGCATTCACAGGGTTCACGGAAATTTCATCGGATCACGGTTGCCCGGCTCGGATAATCGATTCAGTTCGCTGGCTCTGTGTAGCCGCGTCCCGGCCCCCGGTCGATCCCTCCACGAAAATGGCGATGAAACGAGTCCATACAAAACAGCTGGCTCTGGCGCTGTCCGTGATGGCCACGGCGGTGCTGGCGATGACAGTTTTCGTGTGGGGCTCAGAATACAAGTGCTCGCTGTACCACAAACATCCGGAGAGGCATCCGCGGATCGCGGTAGCGAAGCTGTTGTCAGAGAGAGAGCGGCCGGCGGCGGCGGAGACGGTGGCTTCGGCGCGCGCTCCGTTGTCGCAGGCGGTGTTCATTGCGCTGGGAGTCCTGCTGTTTGGGCCGCTTCGCGGGACGCGGCCGGGGCTCGATCGGGTTTTCCTGGTAGTGAGGAATGAGACTGCCGCGGGCAAAACCGCTCTTCTGATTCACTTCTCCTCCCGGCCTCCGCCGGCGATGGTCCTCTAAACCGCTCTTCGCTCTCTCCGCACGACGCGCCTGCGGCCGGCTCCTGATGGACCGGGCCGGCTCGATCTGTCCGGGGTCGCGCTGCTCCTGCGGCGGATACCTGGTGTGTGCGGGATTGGCGAAGTGTGGAGACTCCGAAGCGGTGCGCCGCGAGGCCACTCTTTCCCTGAGGCATCACCCCATTAAAAGGAGACCAGGAAACGTGCGTAAGATTGTTTTTGCAATCACACTTGTCTGCTGCAGTCTGTTGGCCGCACCGGCGGTCGGGGCGCAGAGTACAAACACGATTCAGGGCAAAGTTGCCGACGTCGGCGGCGCCTCTGTTCCCAACGCGGCTGTTTCTCTCACCGATCTGGCCACCAACCGGGTCCAGAACACGACCACCGGCAGCGACGGGGAATTCACGTTCACCCATGTGGCGCACGACCCTCAGCTGGTGACCATCCAGAAGTCCGGATTTCAGTCCTTCACCCAGCGAGTGACGCCCGCGGGGCAGGGTGAGACGACCATCGACGCCAGGTTGAAAATAGCGGCAATGGCCGAGAGCGTAGTCGTCCGCGGCACGGTGAACCCGGAAGCCAAACCCGTTCCCAGCCGCGAGGATGTAATGGTGTCACCCGAAACGCTGCGGGTGCTGGATCGCAAGCAGATCGCGGCCGCGGGACCCGTGGCGGGCGGCGCGCAAATGGTGTCGTTCACGCCGGGCGCGAACGTGGTGGGCTATGGAGAAACGGGCGCGACGAAATACAGCATCCTGCTCAACGGCATCCAGCAGGGATGGGCGGGCGAGGCGACCAGTTTCACGGAGCCGGGTTCGCTGGGGATTACCTATGACGGCGTTCCGGTGGTGGATGCAGCTACAGGTTTATGGCAATCGGCAACCATGCCGCAGAACCTCATCGTCCAGAATCTGGCGGTAACTTACGGACCCGGCCAGCCGATGAACCGCTGGTACACCGACGTGGGCGGCCGCGTGGAGTACACACCGGTTCAGCCGACAGTGGATCGCCATCTGAGCCTTGAGGGAACCGAAGGCCCCTACGGGCAGCAGAACTTTGCCCTTGTCGGCAACACTGGAGCCTTCAAAGGATGGTCGACCGTCGTTGGTGGCGGGGTGGGCCGCGGAGACGATTACCGCCCGGGTCCGGATGGCTTCGCGAACCCGGCCAAAAACGGCTCGGTGTTCGGCAAAACGCTGAAGACCTTTTCGGCGGGCAGCCTGGCTTTCGCGTCCTTCTACTCGAAGGCCGGCGGCTATCGCGCCCAGGTCATTCCCACGACAGATATTGGTCTGGTTGAGACCAACAACGATGGCACCCTCAATCCCAATGGCATCCACTACAGCCAGCAGACCAGCGGCTTCTACAGTTCGCTGCCCTTCGCCGCCTACAACAAATACGATACCAACGAAATGTTCATGAGCTACGCGCGGCAACACCTGTTCCTGGGACCAAAGACGACGGTGCAGAACACAACCTGGTACACGCACATTCGGCGCTTTCACCGGCGCAACGACGATGCTCTGAGCCAGGGAGGGCAGGTGGACGAGTGGAACAACCCGCACAGCAACATCTTTGGCGACGAAGCGGGAATGACGGAAGTGCTTCCGTATAACACGGTGGACTTCGGCGGCTATCTGCTGCACGAGGTCTATAACACCCATAATCTGTTTTATAATCCGGCCGATGGGGGCAGCGGCGCTCAGCAGATCGTGGGCCAGGGGTCGAAATTCCGTTCGGGGTATTTCCAGCAGGACAATGTAACGTTTTACGCACAGGACGATTTCCATCCAATCCCGCAGATTCATATCATCCCGGGCGTGCGCGTGGACGGATTCAGCACCAGTTACAGCGATCAGGCGGCCCGCGACTTCACGTTCGCCGCGAGCACTTACTTCGTTCAAAACGCCGACGGCACGGTATCCCCGTCCAAAGCTCCTGTCTATCAGACGCACTGCGCGCTCTACCCGCAGACGGGCAGCAATGCGACGGATCCCTATTACAACCTCTGGGGCACTCCGGTTGCCACTCCCGACGGCAGCGTAGCCAAGGATGCAGGATCGCAGTGCGGGGCGCATGAGAGCCGCTCGGCAGTCGAGCCCTCCATCGACGCGTCGGTAATGCCGCGTCCCTGGCTGACGCTCTACGGCGGATATGACACCACCTATCGCTCTCCGGCGCTGGGCGGGGGCGGCGGCATGTTCCAGGCTGTCAATCCTGCCTATTACATTTTGGCGAAAGGCGCTTACAGCCAGGGTGGCGTGAAGGTGCACTTCACCAACGCACCGGGTCTCGGGAACTTCATTGCCGGGGTCAATTATTACCACCTCGATTACACCAACCAGGAGATCGATGTTGAAACCGCGACCGGCATCGAGTTGACCAGCGGCGGCAACTCCACCTACCACGGTGTGGATCTGTTCTTCGACGCCGATCCAAAAAACAACATACACTTCTTCCTGAATTTCGCGGGCGAAGCGTCGAGCTTTACGAATTACGTTACCGGCGGCACCCAGGCTTCGTGCGGATCGCCCTCCAATCCAGCTTCCGGATGCGCGTTCTACAACAACCTCCCGGTCTCGTATGTGCCCAATGTGACGCTGAATACGGGGATCTACTACGGCATCCAGTACCACAACCGCGAGTTGATCGAGCCACGCTTCTGGGTGGAGACGACCGGCTCGCAGAACCTGTGGTCGAACAACACTGGCATGCCAACCAACACCACGATGCCGGCTTACACTACCGCGAACCTGTCGTTTGTCGCTCCCGCCAGGCTCGAGAAGCAGTCATTCAACCTGGAGTTGGATATGATGAACCTGGCCAACTCGAAGTACGACGAGTGGGAGTATATCTCCAGCGGCGGGTACTTCGCGGCGCTGTTCCCGGGCAACACGGCTCCCAGTGGGTACATCAACGCGTATCCGGGGGCGCCGCTGGCGGTATACGGGACGCTGACGTATCAATTCTGATGGTGGCGGCCGGCGCCCGGGGCGGCAATCCTCACCGCTCCGGGTCCGCCGATGAGAATCGATCCGAATGTAATTCATGATGCGGGCGCAAATGCCGATCGCGACGGCGGGAGAGATGAGTCGCGTCTCTGCCGCCGCGCAAACTGTCGCCGGAGTGGGGCGATTATTCGGTCAGCAATCAGATCCCGTCGGCACTTCCGCCGAGATCCTCCGGATCGCAGTCTCCTGACCGGGCATGGCGGGATGTGCGTAGCATGCGCAGGCAGACGGGAGAAAGTTTTCGCAGCCATTGCCGGGGCTCGCAATCGGGAGGTTGTTTGTCCAGAGTCATCCATGCGGCGAGCAGGGCGACACCGAGGAGAACGCGGGCGGCCGGGCATTCTGCCTCAAGGCGAAGCATCTGGCGGTAGACTTCGTCCTTGAGTCGGTCGACCGTTCTCGGAGAGACTTTCCGGGGTCGCATGGCAGCCTTCCGTCAAACAGTCGTTCGCCGCGCCGTTTCTGCAGAGGACAGACCCATCCAACCGAAGAGAGTGATAGCAGGGCACCAGTTGGTGAAGGCCGACTGCAGCAGATTGAGGCCCACAAGGGCGGTGAGCCACAGCCAATCGGGAGAAATCCAGCGAGCCAGGGCGAGAGAGGCGAGAACCATGACGCCGGCCAGCAGGCGAACCGCGCGTTCCACTGTCATAAGGCAACCTCCTGTTGTTCCTGAGGAGCGGGCTTTAGGGTCCGCGGCTTGCCGGCATTCATCATGTAGTAGAGGATCGGACCCGCGGGCCAGGAGAGAAAAGTAGAGGCGACGCCGCCCGCAATGAGCGAGAGGCCGAGGCCCTGGAAGATGGGATCGCTGAGGATCACGCTGGCGCCGATGATGACGCCGCCGGCGGTGAGCAGAACGGGGCGCAGGCGGATGGCGCCGGCATCGACGACGGCCTCGGCGAGAGGCGCTCCCTGACGGCGGCGCAACTCGATGAAGTCGACGACGATAATTGAGTTGCGCACGATGATGCCGGCTCCGGCGATAAATCCGATCATCGAAGTGGCCGTGAAGAAGGCCCCCAGCATCGCGTGGGCCGGCAGGATGCCAACCAGCGTCAGCGGAATCGGGATCATGATGGCCAGTGGCACGGTGAACGATTTGAACCACCCCACCACCAGCACGTAAATCAGGATGAGTACGGCGGCGAAGGCGAGGCCGAGAGCGCGGAAGACCTCGATGGTGATCTGCCACTCGCCGTCCCACTTCATGGAGTACTGGTCGGTGGACTCGGGCTGGACGGAGTTGTAGCGGGCGAGCGAATAGCCGTCGGGCAGGCGGAGTTGGTCGAGCGCGCGATTCATCTTCAGGATCGCGTATACGGGGCTCTCTTCCGCACCCGCGACATCGCCGGTGACGTAGACCACCCGCTTCAGGTTCTTGTGATAGATGTCGGGCTGGAGCGTGGTGTGCTCAACGTCCACCAACTCGCGCAGCGAAACCATGTTACCGTCTGCGCCGCGCAGGCGAATGCCCTCGAGACCCTGTTCGGAGGACCGCTCGGGCCGCTCGAACTCAACCACGGCCGGCACCGCTTCGCGCGCGTACGGCGCGTGGAGCAGACCCGCCTGCGCTCCGGAGGCGGCGAGCGCGAGCGTCTGCGCGACTTCCGCAACGGGGATGCCATCGAGCGCGGCCTTTGCTTCATCGACGCGGAAATTGAGCTGGGTCTGCGGGTCCTGCATGTACCAGTCGGTATCGACAACCCCGGGCGTCTGCCGGAAGATCTGTTTGACCTGGCGGGCGACCGCGACCTGGCCGTCGAGGCTGGGGCCGTAGACTTCAGCGACCAGGGTCTGTAATACCGGCGGCCCGGGCGGGACTTCGGAAATCTGGAGGCTGGCGCCGTACGCGTTGCCGATGCGGTCAAGCTCCGGACGCAGGCGGCGGGCGATGGCGTGGCTTTGCGCGCTGCGCTGGTCGGCGGGCAGGAGGTTCACCTGAATATCAGCCTGGTTGGGCTGGCGACGCAGATAGTAATGCCGGACAAGGCCGTTAAAGTTGAAGGGCCCGGAGGTTCCCGCGTAGATCTGATAATTCTCGACCTCCTGCTGGCGGCTGAGACAGGCGCCCAGCGCCTGGGCCACGTGTGTCGTCTGCTCGAGCGGCGTGCCGTCAGGCATGTTGACGATCACCTGGAACTCGCTCTTGTTATCGAAGGGCAGCATTTTCACAAGCACCGCTTTCATCGGCACCAGAGCACAGGCCAGCACGAGCAGCAGCGCCACCACGCCGAGAAATATCCAGCGGTTGCGCGCACGGCTCATCAGCGGGCGCATCGCCCGTCGGTAGAAGCGGGTGAGCCTGCCTTCCTTTTCCGGAGTCAGGGTGTGGGCGCCGGCCAGGTGCCTGCGGCCGAGCAGGCGCAGCGCCGCCCATGGAGAGACGACGAAGGCGACGGCCAGCGAAAACAGCATGGCGAGCGAAGCGCCGACCGGAATGGGCCGCATATACGGTCCCATTAATCCGCGCACGAAAGCCATGGGCAGGATGGCGGCGATCACCGCGAAAGTGGCGAGAATGGTCGGGTTGCCCACTTCGGCCACGGCTTCGACCGCAATCTCGCTCAGCGGCCGGCCGCAGTTGATGGGCATGCGGAAATGCCGCACCATGTTTTCGACGACGACGATGGCGTCGTCCACGAGAATGCCGATGCTGAAGATCAGCGCGAAGAGGGTGACGCGGTTGATCGTGTATCCCAGCAGATAGAAAACTGCGAGGGTGAGCGCGAGCGTTACCGGGATCGCCAGCAGCACCACGCCCGACTCGCGCCACCCGAGAAAGAGCGCCACGAGGAACGTGACGGAAAGCGTGGCCAGCAGCAGGTGTTTGAGCAGCGTGTCGGACTTCTCTTTGGCGGTCGCGCCATAGTTGCGGGTGGTCGTGATGGCCAGATCGGAAGGGAGGGTGATGCCATTCATCTCGTGCACTCGCGCCAGCACGGCGTTGGCGATGTCGGTCGCATTGGTGCCTTTGCGTTTCGCGACGGTGATCGTTACTGCGGGATATTCTCCGGCCGGTGCTGCGGCATGGGCCTCGGTGGTCCCGAACAGGACATAGCTGCGGGGATCGGCAGGGCCGTCGACGACCCGATCGGCGACGTCGCGAACATAGACGGGCTTCCCCCCGGCGACGCCGAGCACGACGCCTTCCAGATCCTGGGTGTTGCGGAAGAGGTTGCCGGCCTCCACACGAATCTGCTGATTGCCTGCAGCGAATTCACCGGCCTCGGTGCGCGCGTTGGCCGCTTGCAGACGGCCAACAACATCTCCTGGAGAAAAGCCGAAGCCAGCCAGCTTCGCGCTGTCCAGAATAACCCGCATTTCCCGCGGTTGGCCTCCGATCACAGTCGTCTCGGAGACGTCGGGGACCTGCCGGATGACGTGCTGGACTTCCTCCGCCATTTGCCGGAGCTGGTAGCCGTCGTAGCGCTTTCCCCACAGAGTCAGCGCGAGGATGGGAACGTCGTCGATGGAGCGCGCCTTGACCATCGGCTGCGAACTCCCCTGCGGCATGCGGTCGGCATTGGAGTCAATCTTGCTGTAGACCTTGATCAGCGCATCCTCCTGCGAAGTGCCGACCAGGAAGCGGACGATGACCAGGCTTTGTCCGGGGCTGGAGATGGAGTAGACGTACTCGACGCCCGGGATTTCGTGCATCAGGCTTTCGATGGGATTCGTGACGCGCTGTTCGACCTCCTCGGGCGAAGCGCCGGGCATGGCGGTCATCACGTCGAGCATTGGCACTACGATCTGCGGCTCTTCTTCGCGTGGGATGGCGAGCACCGCGAGCAGGCCGAGGGCCAGCGAGCCGACGATGAGGAGCGGCGTCAGCTTCGAGCTGATGAACGCTTTGGCCAGGCGGCCGGCAATGCCGTGTGCCTCCGAGCTCTGCTTTGCCGATGGCGGATTCATGGCTGTGTCCCGTTCGTGGACTGGATGCGCTTGCCCGCCAGGTCGCGATCGCCGGGCTGGTTCACCAGCAACTCGCCCCCGGCCACGCCGGATAGAATCTCCACCTGATCGCCGTGCTGGCTGCCCAGTGTCACATAGCGGAGCTGCGCGACGTTGTCCTGATCGAGTGCATACACGCAGGCCAGCGACCCTCGCATGGTCACCGCCGATTGCGGCACGAGGATGGTTGCCCGCGCCGCGCCGGGAAAGTCTGCGGTGGCGTACATGCCGGCACGCAGGCCCTTCAGGGGCGGCAGATCGAGCTTGACCGTGAAGCTGCGGCTGGCCGGATCGGCGGCCGGCACAATCTCGACAACCGTTCCGCTCAGTCCGGTTGCGTCAACCCCGTCCAGCTTCACCGGCACTTTCATCCCTTCGCGCACCGATCCGATCAGCGACTCGTCGACGGTGGTATAGATCTGCAGCGGTCCGCCGCGATCCACCTCGAGCAGCGGCGCGCCCGGCGCGGCCAGTGTGCCGGGGTCCGCCATGCGCGCCGTCACGATGCCGGCAAAAGGGGCGTGCAGCGCGGAGTATCCCAGTTGCGTGCGCGCGCCGGCCACTGCCGCTTTAGCCTGGTCGCTCTGCGCGGCGCAGGAGGCGACCTGGAACTGTGCAGCCTCGGAACGCTTTTCGACCTCGTCGAATTCCTGCGGGCTGACGCTCTTCTCCGCCTTCAGCATCTGATAGCGGGTCAGCGTCTGCGCCGCCAGCGAGGCCTGGGCCGCCGCCGCTGCCTGCTGCTTCTCCGCAGCGGATTCGCCCGCAGCCGCCTGTTCGAGCGCCGACTGCATTGCGGCGTTGTCCAGCGACACCAGCAGCTGTCCGGCGCGGACGCGATCGCCGGCCTGCACGAACACCTGGCGAATATGCTCCGGAACCTGCGCAGAGATGATCGCCGTTTCCTTCGCGTGGATCGTGCCGGTGGTCTGAATGACCTGGGGCGTCTGCGCAGCCGTGCTGCGCGCCAGCTGCGCCCGCATCACAGACGGCTGTGCTGCTGCAGGTTCGTGGTGCGAGCAGCCTGCCAGCATTGCCGGAGCCAGAACGAGGACGAAGACGGGATTGTGTTTCATTGCAGGTTCTCCGCGGAATCGGGTGTGAGTTGGCCGGTGGCATACAGGAGACTGGCATAGGCAACCATGTTTCCGCAGGCAGCGTGCCAGTAGTCGTTCTGACTCTGGCGCTGCGCATCTTCGGCGCGCAGCAGATCGGTCATCGTGGCGAGACCGGCGTCGTAGCGGTTGCGCAGGATGCGCAGGCTCTCACTGGACTGCTCCATCGCTGCCTGCGCGGTAGCCACCATGCGCTCGGCAGTCTGGTGATCGCTGAAGGCACGGCTGACCGCCAGCCGAATCTGCTGCTCCTGAGAATGCTCCTGGGCGGCAGCCTCGTCGCGCGCGGCCTTCGCCTGCTGGAAACGCGCCCGCTTGCCCAGCGGCAGAATGTCGAGATTCAGCTGCGCCCCGGCCACCCAGTTGTTGCCCCCGCCGCCTGCGAAGGTAGCGCGGTCGATCTCCCAGTTACCGTAAGCGCTCACCTGGGGAAAGAAGTCGGAGCGCGCGGCGTTCACCGCGTGGTCCTGCGCGGCGGTCAGTTCGGCCAGGGCCTTCCTATCCGGCCTCGCCCTGAGCGCGGCGGCAATGTCCTCTGCCAGGCTGCCCTCGGCATAGCTCTTTACCGTTAAGGGGCGCAGCGCGGGGCGGACATCCATCGTGCTTCCCGTCGCCGCCTCCAGCTCCGCCCAGCCGGTGTCCACCGCGCCCTGCGCTGCGATCGTCTCCTGCTGTCGTGCCGACATATTGACCTCGGCCCCCAGCAGGTCGGAATCGATCGCCAGACCGGCCTTTACCCGCGTTTGTGCATCGTGCAACAGGGCTTCCGCCGTCTGCTGCTCGTGCTGCGCCACTTCCAGCTGCCGCTGCGCGTACAGCTCCCCCTGGTAGGCCTGCACCACCTGAAAAACCACCCCCTGGTCGACGGCTCCGGACATCGCGGTTGCGCTCGCTGCCCTCAGCTTCGCTGCCCGGATCTGCTGCTGGGTTTCGAACCCGTTGAAGAGCATCCACTGACCGATGAAGCGGGTCGCGAAGTTGCCCGTTGGCGGAGGCCGATTCAGCGAATCCAGCGAAAAGTCGCTCTGCGCGAAGCGCTGCTGGCGGAGCCTGGCGCCAAAAACGTACACCGGATCGTTCCCGCGGGACAGGTCTTCGGTGAAATTAAGCTGCGGCAACAGCCCAGTGCGCGCCATTGCGACGCCAGCGTCAGCCTCGGCCGCCTCGGCCTGGGTTCTCGCTATCTGCGGATTCCGGGCCAGGGCCCGATCAATCGTTTCGCGCAGTGTCAGCGAGGGCGCCTGTGCCGCCGCGGCCGCCACCACCAGCCCCGGCAGCCATCCCACCAGCCAGCATTTCCAGCGATATCTGCTCATTCCGCACATCCTCGCCCCTCCGACCGCGGAGCGGCATCCGGAGTTCCGCCGATGTGCGGAGTTCGCGCCGAAGGCAGCGGCCGTTCCGGGTGTCTCTGATTCCCTAAACGACGCCACAGCGAGCGGCGTTACAGAGTTCCAGGGAAATTTCTCAGGCGGAAGTACTCTTCGGTCAGCCGGAGCGGCATGGGCTGGGTTTCAGCCTCGGCGCAGAGGTCGACGACCTGGCAGCAATCGATGGCGCCTTCCGATCGTCAATGAACGCCATGGACGCCGGATCCGCGTCGAGAGGTCTCAATCCGCTCCGCGGCGTCGTGGCACTGTGGTTGGATAACGCTCGGGGCAAGGTCTGCGCGCACGAGAAGAGGTTGACCCGCGGCATTTCCGTTTCCGGGATTACCCATCACCCGAAACCAGTCCTGGTTCATGCACACCCGGGGTGAGGGCCACGCAATTTCGCAGGGAGCTCTGGTCAAACCGTTTGATTTTCGGAATGCCTGGGCAGGGGGGAAGAACCTGTTCTGGCTGCCCCCCAGGGATTCGAACCCCGATATGCTGATCCAGAGTCAGCTGTCCTACCATTGAACGAGGGGGCAGTATGCAGGTTGGCGCGCAGCCGAACAGGCCGCTTTTTCATAGTATCGGCACCGGCTATCACGGTCAAACCCCGAAGTTTCAACGAACGGACCGTCGGCTCAGCCATCCTGAGCCGGGATTAATGAATTTCACCATCAGGCGAATGGGTTTGAGAGACCACACCTGCCACGGGTTGTGTAGCC
>JBAUGH010000329.1:0-3662 GCA_049679565.1 Acidobacteriaceae bacterium | reverse complement strand
AGACAGGCCGCGGCGGCGGTTCTCCTCGACGAGGGCGGCGATGAGGTTTTCGGGAATGCCGCAGAGGCCAAATCCGCCGAGCATGAGGGTTGCGCCGGAGGGGATATCGGCAACGGCGGCCGCGGCGGATTCGACAACCTTGTTCAGGGCAGGCTCCCGGGCTCAGGATACGGGACGATTGGGCTGACGGAGCAGGATAGCGGGAGCGAGCCGGGTCGCGCCAGCGGGCGGAGCGGGTCTGCGAGCAAAACGCGTGCGGCAGCGGAGGAGTTCGCTTACACTGGCTGCGCCGATGGTCCCCCCATGGCCGGAGGATCGATGCAATTTGCGGTTCTGATGATGGCGGCGGCGGCATTGTGGGCGGTGTGCTGTCCGGTGGCGCGAGCGCAGGAACCGGGCCAGGAACCGGCGCCGGTCGCATGGACGTTGGCGGCGTCGGCGGGTTCTCCGTTGGGACGAGGTGCGGTGGTGACCGCGCGCCTGCACGCGTCGATCGAGCCGGGATGGCACATTTACAGCCTGCATGAGGAGCGGGGCGGGCCGACGGCGATGCGGATCAGCGTGCCGGCGCGGGCACCGTTTGCGATCAGCGGAGATTTCGATGCGCCGACGCCGCGAACGGGGATCGATCCGGGGTTTGGGATGGAGACGCACTTCTATACCGGCGAGGTGGCGGTGAGGATTCCGCTGCGAGCGACGCGGAAGACGGACGGTCCGGTGGCGGTGGATGTGTTCTACCAGGCGTGCAATCGGGAGACGTGCCTGCGGCCGACGGTGGCGCATTTGACGGCGGCGGTGACGAGAAAGCAGGAGGAAAAGCCATGATGCGGAGGCTGGTTGCCGGGGCGGTTGTGCTGGGATGCTGTGCGCTTCCCTGCTTCGGGCAGTCCTCTGCCTACGAGGGGACGCCGGCGGCGCGGGCGCTCGATCAGAAGGGCCGCGATGCGGAGCAGGACAACAAGGACGGCGAGGCGTTGGCTGATTTCAAGAAGGCGATCGCCCTCGATCCCGATTACGCCGATGCGTACGAGGACGAGATCTTTGTGGCGGGGTCTGCCGCGATTCAGGCGATGGGATTGACCGGGGACGAGACCGATCCGAAAAAGGTGGCGCGGGGAACGAAGCGAGCGGAGCAGGTAACCCGGAGCGAGGTGAAGGAATTTACGAAGCAGGCGCGGCGACATCCGGACAAGCCGATCTATCTGTGGGCGCTGGGGCAGATCTATGACGAGAGCGATCCGCTGAAGCAGGAGCAATACTGCCGGAAGGCGGTCGCGGTGGATGCGCGCTTCGCGCCGGGATATGAGTGTCTGGCGGAGGTGGCGGATTTGCGTGGGGACGACAAGGCGTATTCCGCGCTGTGCGCCAAAGTGGCGGCGCTTGAGCCGGACAGCGCGAAGGCGGCGATCACTTACCTGCGAACGTTGCGCAAGGGCGATCCCGCAGCTTACAAGGCGGGAGCGGCGGCGCTGATCGAGAAATTCCCCACCGATCCGGCAGCGGCGGAGGCGCTGTACTGGTACGCGATGGACCAGAAGACGGACGCGGAGAAGGTGGCTGGGTTCGAGCAACTGCGCCGGCAGTTTCCTCCGGAGAAGTACTGGTGGTCGGAAAACGGCATGGAGGAGCTGTTCGCGATCGAAGACCGGACCGATCCCGCGAAGGCGCGCGCGCTGGCGGATGACATGGCTCGCCTGAAGCCGCAGGGCGATGACTGGGCAGAGTACACCGGGTATGCGGATGGCGTGGCGAAGGCGGAGCAGGAACTGAAGGAGGGTCGCGCCGCGGAGGCGGTGGCGACGCTGAAGTTGGTCAAACGGCCTTATTACAGCTACGACATGCGGCGGGAACTGCTGTTGAACGCGCGGGCGCTGAACGCAAGTGCGGGGCCGGCGGATGCGTACGCGTTCCTGCTCGACGCCTACGCGAAGCACCCCACCGACGAAGTGGGGGCGGCGCTCGAGATGTACGGCGCGAAGCTGGGGAAGAGCACGGCGGACGTGCATGCGGCGGTGTGGGCGGCGGTGGAGAAGGCAGCGACGCCGGCGATTCCGTTCACGCTGCCAGGATTTGACGGCGGGAAGCCGGTTTCGCTGGCCGACTATCGCGGGCATGTGGTGGTGGTTGATTTCTGGTTTCCCAACTGCGGCCCGTGCCGGGTGTCGTTCCCGTACCTCGCGGAGCTGGAGCGGAAATATAAGGACAAGGGCGTGGTGGTGCTGGCGATCAACGATATGAAGGGCCAGGAGCCGTTCGTGTTGCCGTTTCTGCGCTCCCAGGGCTACGATTTCGTTCCGCTACAGGCCGACGAGGCCTGGACGAACAACGTCTATCACGTTCGCGCCTTCCCGACGAGTTTCCTGATTGGAGCCGACGGCCGTCAGTATTTCGCGGCGCACCACAACCTCGACGATGTGGAAGAGCAAAACGAAGAGCTGGAGATCGACGAGCTGCTGGCCCACAGCGGCGAGTGATCCCGGGTCGCTACACCGAACTCACGCCCGACTCGCTCAGCGCAGCCGGGCGGGCCGCGACCAGGTGGTTCGCCTCCTGCAGCAGCTGGATGACGTGCCGGTACAGCCGGTCGCGGACCTCGAAGCGTCCCGCGGCGCGCGTCACGTAGCGCACCTGGATATCGATCCCGGCGGCGATGTCCACCACCGGAGTCGAAGGGCGCAGCGTGACGATGGGATCGGCGCTCAGCCGGGTCAGCCCGGTCGCGTGAGCGCTGCGCTTCCACTCCTGTTCGGCCAGCCGCGCGCTTTCCGCCGTCTCTTCGCGGGCGGCGTTCTCGATGCTCTTCGCGATGCCGTAGATATCGGCGCCGGAGGGGACGCTGACGGTGATCTCGTCCCACAGCCACTGGCCTTCGCCGGAGAAATTGAAGTACTGGCCGCGGATGGCATAGCTGTTGAGGAAGGAGGCGCGGCGTCCGGTGGGCTCGCCCTGTTCGGCCAGGCCGGTGGTTTCGAGCAAGGTGGTGCTCATCAGGCCCACGTCGACCACTTCGCCGGCGACGCCGTTGATCTCGACCATGTCTCCTACATGGACGCCATTCTTGCCCACCAGCATGAACCAGCCCAGGAAGGCGAGGATGTAATCCTGCAGGGCGATGGTGAGGGCGGCGGTGGCGAGGCCGAGGATGGTGGCGGTTTCGTGGGGCGGCCCGAAGAGGACCAGGACAATGAGGAGGAGACCGACGATCTGAACGCCGACCTGCAGGATGGTGCGCAAGGTATGGGTCTGGCGGCGGTCGAGGGCGGGATGAGCCATCAGGCGGCGGACGAGGGCGTCGCCGAGGATCATGGCGAGCACGATGGCCAGGATCCACTCGAGGGACTGAAGCATGAGGTGCAGGACGATGCGGTGCTGCAGCCGCACCTGATCGCTCCACTTCGCATACACGCTGGCCAGTTGCTGATCGGTCTGGATGCGGTCGTCGTCGATGGAAAGGATCTGCCGCTGGGCGGTGCGGTCTTCGAGCGCGGCCAGGGGATCAGCGCCGTTGCCGGCTGCACCCTTGTCCGCTTTGGCTTCCAGCGCATTGTGCTCCGCGGTGAGCCGCTGCGCGTCGCTCTGCGTCTGGGCCTCGGCCTGCGCGATTGAGGCGGACCGGCCCCGCTGGCTGAGCCATGCCGCGATGCGCGCGGCCAGGGTGCGGT
>JBAUGH010000328.1:0-19187 GCA_049679565.1 Acidobacteriaceae bacterium | reverse complement strand
GGGCCGGTCAGGCGAGCAGGTCGCGGACCGGCTTCCAGGGCTTCTTCTGCGACACGGCGACCGGCTCGCAGGTCAGCGTGCCTTCGTAGGTGTTGACCCCGTCGCGAATGCCGTCATCGTCGAGGATCGCTTGCTTCGCGCCATGCTTCGCCAGACGCATCACGTACGGGAAGGTGGCGTTGGTCAGAGCCAGGGTCGAGGTGTTGGGCACGGCGGCGGGCATATTCGTAACGCAGTAGTGGACCACGCCGTTGACCACAAAGGCGGGATTGCTGTGGGTGGTGGGGCGCGCGGTTTCGACGCAGCCCCCCTGGTCGATAGCGACGTCCACGATGACGGCGCCTTTCTTCATTTTCTCGACCATCGCGCGGGTGACGATTTTGGGAGCGGCGGCGCCCGGGATGAGCACCCCCCCGATGACCAAATCCGCCTCGCGCACGGCGTGGGAGACATTCCAGGAATTGGAGGCCAGGGTAAACAGCCGGCCGTTGAAGATGTCGTCCAGCTCGCGCAGGCGGTTCAGGTTCACGTCGACCAGGGTAACCCTGGCGCCCATGCCGAGGGCAATCTTCGCCGCGTTGGTGCCCACGATGCCGCCGCCGATGACGCAGACACTCGCGGGCGGGACGCCGGGGACGCCTCCGAGGAGCACGCCGCGGCCTCCCTTCTCCGACTCCAGATAGGCTGCGCCGACCTGGACCGACATGCGACCGGCAACTTCGGACATGGGCGTCAACAAGGGCAGCGTGCCGGCCCGGTCGCGGATGGTTTCGTAAGCGATGCCGATGACCTTCTTCTGCAGCATCCGCTCGGTGAGGTCGGGGACGGGCGCGAGGTGCAGGTAGGTGAACAGGACCAGGCCCTCGCGGAAGAAGCCGTACTCCTTCTCGATGGGCTCTTTGACCTTGACGACGAGGTCGGCATTGCCCCAGACGTTGTGGGCGGAGCCGACAATCTCGGCGCCGGCGGACTGGTACTCGTCGTCGGTAAAGGCGGACAGCTCCCCGGCATGGGTTTCGACAAGGACTTTGTGCCCGGCGTCGCTCAGGGATTTCACCCCGGCGGGGGTAATGCCCACCCGGCTTTCGTGGTCTTTCACTTCCTTTGGAACACCGATGATCATCGTTCTCCCCGCGGCCCTGGTCCGGGCAAAGCCCAGGCAAAAGCCCGGGCAAAAAGAGTTGGCTGCAAACTCTACATCGTACCGCAGAGGAGGCGTCCCAGCTCGCTGGCCAGGCTGCCGGGGGAAACCGGCTTGGTGAGAAAGACGGTGAGGTTGTCGGCGATGCCTTCGATGGTCGTGCCGCTGACAATGATCGCCGGCATGGCAGGACGGAGAGTCCTGATACGCGCGATCAGCTTCTGGCCGCTCATGCCGGGCATTTTGGCGTCGGTGACGACCGCGCGAATGACGTCGAGATGGCGGCGGGCGGTTTCCAGTCCGGCAGCGCCATTTTCGCAGGCAATCACCGCGTAGCCGGCGCCCTCGAGCACGCGGGTGAAGAGAAGGCGGACGGCCCGGTCGTCCTCGACAACGAGGACAGTGGCCGCGCCATCAACCGACGCACGGTCTGTTGCTGCGGAATCCAGGGGGGTTCTCCCGCGGCAGGGACCCGGGGGCCGGAGAGGCGAGCGGTGGCCGAGCATCCGGATTGCGCCCGCATTCCTGCGAACGAAGGGTGAATGTATCACAGTCCTGCACGCGATGAAATTCATCGGATGGGGGAGCGCCGCCGTGAGGATGTGCCGGATTTGTGCGGGGGATCAGCGTTGATTACAACCAGCCTTTGGCTCGGGCCTGGCGGGCGGCTTCCACCCGATTGGAGGCGCCCATCTTGCTGATGGCTTCCGAGAGGTAGTTGCGGACGGTGCCTTCGGCAAGGTGCAGCTCGTCGGCAATCTCGCCGCTCGACTTCCCTTCCCCGGCGCGCCACAGAATCTGGCGCTCGCGCTCGGTGAGCGGATCGGGGCCCGAGTCCCAGGCCTCGAGGGCAAGGTCAGGATCGACCACGCGCAGGCCCTGGTGGACGCGGCGGACGGCTTCAGCCAGTTCTGCCGAGGGGCGATCCTTCAGGAGATAGCCTTTGGCTCCGGCGTCGACGGCCCGGCGCAGGTAGCCGGCGCGGGCAAAGGTGGTGAGGATAACGACCCGGGTCTGCGGATAGTGATCGCGGACCTCAGCCGCCAGGGTGAGGCCGCTCATCTCCGGCATCTCGATGTCGGTCACGAGGACGTCAGGCTTGTGTTTGCCGACGGCGGAGAGGGCTTCGCGGCCGTTGGCGGCGCGGGCGCAGACGGCGATGTCCGGCTCAGTCTCGAGAAGAGCGGCGAGGGCGCCGAGCACCATGGCCTGGTCCTCGGCCACCACCACCTGGATCTTTTTCATGACGGCTCGCCGGACGTCTGCGTAACGGGAACGGGCGCCGCGACGGCTTCCGGCAGCGCTTTGGCCGGCAGTTCGACGACCAGGCGAGTTCCCTGGGCGGAGTTGCCCTGAGAGGAATCAATGGAAAGATGGCCGCCGAGGGACTCGACCCGCTCGCGCATGCCGCGCAGGCCGTTGCCTTCCTGGCGGATGCCGCCTCGGCCATCGTCCTCGACAATGAGCGCGGTGCCGGAGCCGTTGGCCGCGAACTCCAGCCGGCAATGGCTGGCCTGCGCGTGGCGGACGATGTTCGTGACCGCCTCGCGAACGATCAGAGAGAGGACGGTTTCCTCGGCCGGAGCCAGTTGCGGAGGCTTTGCGCCGCATTCGAGGGTGACGCCGGCGGCGTCGAGGGCCTTTTGGGCGCGGGCAATCTCAGCGGCCAGACCGTTGGCCCGATAGCCGCTGATGGCTTCGCGGACCTCGCCGAGGGCGGCGCGGGCAATCTGCTCCACCTCCCCGATCTCGATGCGGGCGCGGTTGGGATCGCGATCCATGATCTTGCCCGCCAGCTCCGCTTTGAGCACAACGACGGAAAGCGTGTGGCCGAGGACATCGTGGAGATCGCGCGCAATGCGCTCCCGCTCCGCCAGCTTGGCCAGATGGGCAATCTGCTCGTGGGCGAGGTTCAGGCTGCGGTTGGCTCGCATACGCTGGGCCGCGACCAGATTGCCCGCGCCCACGGCGATAGCAAAAAACGCGCAGATGCCCCACGACCAGGCGCTGTAGTGGAAGTGGATGCCCTCAGCCATCATCACCACCGCGCTGGCAATGAAGGTGGAGACGCAGAGGAGCAGGGATTCGGAAACGAAAGGAACCAGGGCGGAGACGTAGATGAAAATGCCGCAGGCTCCCCCGTTGTAGGGGTAATAGACGATGCCGAGAATCCCCAGAGCGATCAGCAGCAGGTATTGGACGCGCCGGGAGGAGCTGAGCACCAGGCCCGCATAGATGGCGAGAAAGATGGCGTATGCGAAGCCGAACTCGATCCAGACGGTGAGGCGGTGACGCTCCAGCGGATCGATGATGAAGAAGGCGGAATAGATGAGCCAGATGAAGTCGTACCACCGGCCTCTGCCGTACCACAGCCTCCCCCGTTGCTCGAGCTCGGCAGCGCCGACCCGGCCGAGCAGAGTTTCCGGTGAGGCCGTGGACTCGTCCAGCAAGGGTGGCTCGAGGTAAGACGAGGAGCAGGCCCCCTCGAACATCGTTTTGGGTCTCGGGTCCGACGGCATCAGGCTTTGGCCTCGCTGCGCGTGAAGAGCATCCAGGTGGCGCCCAGCATCAACAGGGTAAATCCTGCCAGGGCTTCCCAGTGGGGCAACATGCGGCTGGAGGGCTGGGCGAGGCCGAAGATCGCCAGAGCCAGCTGGGCCAGGTGATACGTGGGCAGCGCCGGCGCGATGGCCTGCAGCCAGTGGGGCAGCATACGCACGGGCATCCAGAAGCCCGAAGCGAAGGACATGGGCAGGTAGATGAGGTTCATGATGCCCGGGCCGGCGTTGGCGGGCACCAGCAGCGAAAGAAAGAGCCCCATGGCGGCAAACGGCGGCGCCGCAGCCAGGATCACGCCGGTGAGGCGAAGCGCTTCGCCGCCGCTGAAAGTGGCTCCGCCCACCGTGATGCCGAGGACCAGCAGGACGCCAACGATGACCAGCGAGAAGGCGGCACAGCTGAGCACCTTGGCCATGAGATACGCAAGGCGGGGCATGGGGCTGGCCTGCTTCAGCTCCAGCCACCCCTGGGCGCGCTCCAGGGAGATGCCCATGCCGATGCCGAACAGGCAGGCAGAGACCGCGCCCATGCAGCTGTAGGTGGCCACCAGGTAGCGGGCAAAAAAGTTGCCGTGATTCATGCTGCCGAAGAGCAGGTAGAACATGACCGGGAATCCGATGACCGACAACGAAAAGGCTTTGGTCCGGAGCAGGCGGACGAATTCGTAACGCGTCTCCTTGCGGAAGAGGCGGGCGTAGTAGCCGAAGCCAAGGGACTGGGACGCGGACTCGTGAGTAAGGGCGATTGCGGCCATGGTGATTTCTCCTCTTTGGTTTCGCTGAACTCAGGCCTGGGCGGCGTCGCTGGTGAGGGCGAGGAAGGCGTCTTCGAGCGCGGCCGCGGCGATCTCGAGACCGTGCAGGGTTTCGTCGCGCACCAGCATGGTGCGCACCACCGACTCCGGCTGCTCGGCAAGGATGACCACGGCTTCGCGGTCGCGCTGGACGTCGGTGACGGTGGGCAGCGTGCGCAGGAAATCGGGATCGAGCTGGGTGATGCAGCGGATGCGGCGTCCGGAGACCCGGTCCTTGATCTCGGCCGGCGTGCCCTCGCTGATCACCCTGCCCTTGTTGATGACGATGATGCGGCTGGCGAGGGCGTCGGCCTCTTCGAGGTAATGCGTTGTCAGCAGAACGGTCTTGCCCGCCGCCGACAGCGCGCGGATCTCGTCCCACAGCGCGCGGCGCGATTCGATGTCCATCCCGACGGTGGGCTCGTCGAGGAAGATCAGGTCGGGATTACCGCAGATCGCCAGACCGAAGAGGGCGCGCTGCTTCTGGCCGCCGGAGAGCTTGCCGAAGAACTGGCCGGCCACGCCGTCGAGCTTCGCGATGCGCAGCACGTCGGCAGTAGGCAGCGGGTCGGGATAGTAGCTGCGGAACAGGTCGATGTGCTCGCGCACGCGGAGCATCTCCGGCACGCGGCTGATTTGCAGCATGGCGCCGATCCGCGTCCGGGCAGCGGCGTCGCGAGGATCGCGGCCGAATACCAGGACGTTACCGGCGCTGGGCGCGATGAGGCCGAGCAGCAGCCGGACAGCTGTGGTCTTGCCGGCGCCGTTGGGACCGAGCAGGGCGACGACTTCTCCGGCGCGCAGCTCCATCGAGAACTGGTCGAGGGCGGTGATCGCTCCATAGCGTTTAGTGACACCGTGGAGCTGGGCGACGGTGCGGGCTTGCGCGGCCGGCACGGGCCAGGCGGCGATGCTGACGGGGACGACGGCGGCTGCGGTCATCGATTCTCTCCTGCCGCGGAGTTTCAGCGGCAAAGACAGGATCGCGCGCACGGAGCCCCAGCCCCAGTGGGGATTGTCAGCAAAGGGAGATGACAAATGTCAGGGGCAGCAAGGGATGGGAGCCGGGAGACGCGTCAGGAGGACGGGTAGGGATCGGGGAAGGTGGGCAGGCCGTTGTCTCAGGAGTGGATGGCACATTTGCCTCCTCCGGCGTCGACCTCGCGATTGCAGGCATTCGGCTGATAACGACCGTTTTTGTAACGATAGCGGCTGTAGATACCATCGCAGGCGCCTGCGGTGCCACCGAAAATCAGATCGGGGATCGGACGAGAGTCGGAGATCAGTTCCGGGCCATAGCCACTGCCGGCGATGAGCAGGTGCCAGACTTCGTTTTGCCGCATGTAGACGTTGATCAGGTTTGCGTTGACCCCTCCCACGCTCCAGGTAACCACGATAGCGCGCCCCAGAGTCCCAAGATGGATTGCCTCGAAACGGCAGGAGTTTGCGTATTCCGATCGGACATCCTTGTCGCTGAGGGTGTCGTCATTGAACCCGACGGCAATGGCCTTTTTGAGATCGGGAGCGACGACAGGATAAAGGCTCGCCTTCTCCTGGGCCGTAACTGGAGATTGCGTGGAAAAGCCCTGGATCCGTTGGGCGCCTGCCATAAGCGCGGCGAAGAGAAACAGACCCGCGAGAGCAGAGATGCGTACCGTCGGGATGAAAGGCGGATGTGAGGCAGGAGAGCAGGTGGAGCAGTGCCGGACCATGGCTTTCCTTTATACGAAAAGCGGGCTGGGCGGCGCTACAGGAGAGGCAGGGGGGCGATGTTTAGTTCAGCTTCTCGCTGCGGCGGAAGCGGGCGTCGATCGGCTGGCGCCCCTGGAAGCCGTCCTCCATGCGGTGCCAGAATTCGATGCGGGATTCGCCGCGCTTCCAGCAGAGCAGGACGGTTTCGCCTTCGAGGACGCAGGGGAAATCGAGCAGCCCGATGTCGAGGTCCTTCACCTGCACGCCGCTCGCGTCGATCTCTTCGAGGGAATCCTTGACGCGCTGCACCAGCGCTTCGAGCGCCATCCGGCGTTTGCGGACCGCGACGATATCGACCTTCATGCCGCCGCTCAGGAAGATGCGCCGGGCGAGAGCGGACATTTCCTCCTGCAACTCGGCGGCCGCCTCTTTGGCTTCCATGGCCCGGTTCAGCAGGGATTCGAGAATGGGCACCAGCGCCTGCGCCTCATCCAGAGTGAAGGTTTTCATGACGCGCCCAATGCGTGGATCACTCTCAGCCTCGAATCTCCAGCATTCTGTCCAGCGCCACGCGGGCCCAGTATTTCACATCGTCGCGCACCTGGATGCGGTTGACGACCCGGCCTTCGACCAGGTTTTCGAGCGCCCAGGCCAGGTGCTGCGGGCTGATGCGGTACATGGTGGTGCACAGGCAGCCGGTGTCGTCGAGGGTGATGATCTTCTTGCCCAGTGGCGCGAACTGCTGGCCGAGGCGATGGACGAGGTGAATCTCGGTGCCGATGGCAAAACTGGTCCCGGCGGGCTCCTCTTCGACAATTTTGATCAGCCGCTCGGTGGAACCGAGAGCGTCGGCCTTCTGGCAGACTTCCAGCCGGCACTCGGGGTGTACCAGGACGCGGATGCCCGGATACTTCGCGCGGACTTTGTCCACGTGCTCGGGCAGAAAGCGCTGGTGCACGGAGCAGTGGCCCTTCCAGAGAACCACGCGCACCGAGCGGACCCGCTCCGGCGTGAGGCCGCCGGCCAGTTGCCAGGGATCGTAGACCACCATGTCGCCCAGCGGAATGCCCATGGCGTGGCCGGTGTTGCGGCCCAGATGCTGATCGGGGAGGAAGAGAATCTTCTTCGCGCGCGCGAAGGCCCACTCGAAAGCCGCGCGCGCATTCGATGAAGTGCAAACCAGCCCGCCGCGCTCTCCGCAAAAGGCTTTGATCGCCGCCGAGGAGTTCATGTAGGTGAGCGGGAGGATGTCGCTCGCGTCAAGGCCGGCGCGCAGCAGCGAGTCCCAGCATTCTTCCACCTGGCCGATTTCCGCCATATCGGCCATGGAGCAGCCGGCATTGAGATCGGGCAGGATCACCTGCTGGCCGTTGCGGCCCAGCACGTCGGCGCTCTCCGCCATGAAATGAACGCCGCAGAAAAGGATGTATTGCGCATCGGTTTCGGCCGCGGCTTTGGAGAGCTTATAAGAGTCGCCGGTGAAGTCGGCAAAGCGGATCACTTCGTCGCGCTGATAATGGTGGCCGAGCAGGATGGTGCTGGCGCCCAGAGCCTCGCGCGCTGCCGCGATGCGCTCGTCCATGGTGTGGTCGGGGAGAGCCAGGTAGTTGTCGAGAGAACAGCTCTCCGATTCAGCGGATACAGGTTCAGCAACTTCTTCGAGCACGTTCACAATAGCCGCCTTCAGTCCTCATTCGGGCTTGCCGAAGCTGGACGGGGATGTTGAAAGCCAAACCGCTGCAGTCGGCTCGCTGCGATGTTCCGCCCAGTCGACGGGGATGTTGCAGCTCTTAACTTCTTAGACGCGCCGCGAACGAAGGGGTCGCAAAACCACCCTCCGCGCGGACGCGCCGCTGCCTTCAGTCTAAACGATTGCGCGCGGCGGCCAGGCGCTTATGCCCCGTTGGTGGCATGCCATCGGCCCCGGCGAGCGGCCGATGGAAAGGCGCGCCGTCGCCCCGGGATCCGCCGCAATGGACAATAGTTTGTGAGCGGTGAATCGCGGCAGGTATCATGAATTCTCATGCATTTCGGCGATTCCATCTTCATCTTCCTGCTGGCTCTGGTCCTGTTTGGGCCCAAAAAGCTGCCCGAAATCGGGAGGCAGGTCGGGAAGCTGCTCGCCGAATTCCGCCGCGCCAGCAACGAATTTAAGTTCCAGATTCAGGAGGAGATGCGGAATCTGGAGGAAGAGGACCGGCGGAAGAAGGTCGCCGAGCGGGAGGCCGAGGCCAGGGCCGCGGAGCCCGCCGCGCTGCCCGCCGAAACCGCTCCAGCCGGGCCCACCATCCTGCCGCCTTCAACGGGCGAGCCGGTGAGCACCAGCTTCGGATACTCCTATCCCGGCCCCGCTGAACCCGGCCCCGCTGAGCCCGGCCCCGCTGAGCCTGGGCCAGGCGAGCCCGGGCCTGGTGAGCCCAACCCTGCGGTGCAGGATGCCACCAGCTCAACCGAACTGCAGGTCGATCCGCCTGCGCCAACTGAATTCGCCGTTGCGCCCGACGTGGAGATCTCGCCGGAGCTGATTCCCGAACCCGCGGCGCCCGGAGAGATCGACGCGCCCAGCAACGGAGCGCATGGCGCCACGCCGGTTCCGGCGCGTGAGCCAACCCAGGAACCGGCCCCCGAACAGCCGCACGAAATTGCCGCCCACCATGATTGAGACCGAGGAAGAAAAGAAAGACCTGGTGGATCGCGCGCGGGCGGCCGTGAGCGAGCGAGCCGAGCTGCCCGGCATGAGCCTGATGGAGCACCTGACCGAGCTCCGCAAGCGCATCATTCGCTCCGCGCTCTATCTCATCGGCGGCTTCTTCCTCTGCTGGGGCTTCCACGAGAAGATTTACGCCTTCATGCAGGCGCCCATCACCTTTGCGCTGGCCAAGCATCACATGCCGACCCAGCTGAATTACTTCAATCCCATCGACCCGTTCAACATGTACCTGGAGATCACATTCATGGCGGCCTGCATCGTGGCCTGCCCGTTTGTGCTCTACGAACTGTGGCTGTTCATCTCGCCCGGCCTGTACAAGAACGAGAAGCGCTACGTCGTGCCTTTCATGACGGCAACCGTGGCTCTGTTTCTGGCCGGAGCGTACTTCGGGTATCGCTGGGTCTATCCGGAATCACTGGATTTCCTGCTCAGTTTCAACAAAGATTTTCGCCCGCTCATCGAGATCAACGAATACACCAGCCTCTTTCTGACCGTGATTCTGGGGCTGGGCGTCACTTTCGAGCTGCCGATTCTGGTCATGTTCCTCTCGCTGTTCGGCATCGTGAGCCCGAAGTTTTTGTGGAAGAACATGCGCTACGCCGTGCTGATCATCTTCATCATCGCGGCCATCATCACCCCCACACCCGATGTGCTGACCATGTGCGTATTTGCGACTCCGATGCTGACGCTCTACCTGATCAGCATCGGAGTCTCATGGTTTGTTCATCCCAAAACGCGCAGGAAGCGCAAGGAGAAAGCGGCTGCATGAGGCGACTGATTCTGCTGGCGGCGATCCTCACCCCTCTGGCCGCGTGCAGGGCGCGTTCGCAGAACCTGCCCCAGTTCGACGGAGCGAAGGCGCTCGAATACACGCGAGCGTACGTCGATGCCACCGGCCCCCGCTGGATCGGCAGCCCCGGGCATGTGAAGGCCGAGGAATTCCTGAAGCAGCAGTTCCGCCACGACGACCTGGTCGAGGACACCTTCACGACCAACACCCCCGCCGGACCCATGACCATGCACAACTTCATCGTGAAGTTCCCAGGGAAGAAAGACGGCGTCATCGTGCTGGCGTCGCACTACGAGACCAACTATCCGCTGCGCAACATCCATTACGTCGGCGCCAACGACGGCGGATCGACCACCGGCCTGCTGATCGAGATGGCGAATTATCTTCGCGAGAAGAAGCCCCGCGACGGCTACAGCGTGTGGCTGCTGTTCACCGACGGCGAAGAGGCGATTCAGCACTGGTCGGATGCCGACTCGGTCTACGGCAGCAAGCACCTCGCGGCCGAATGGCAGGCTGATGGGACGCTCAAGCGGATCAAGGCGTTCATCCTCGCCGATATGCTGGGCGATCGCGATCTGGACGTGCAGCGCGACATGAACTCGACGCCGTGGCTCGAAGATCTGGTCGAGCAGGCAGCGACCCAGTATGGCTGGCAGTCGTACTTCTTCCAGACGAAAACCTATGACGAGGACGATCACATCCCGTTTGTGAAGCGCGGCGTCCCCTGCGCCGACCTGATCGATCTGGACTACGGCTACGACAACGCTTACTGGCACACTGCCCAGGACACCATGGACAAACTGAGCGCGAAAAGCCTGACCATTGCCGGCGATACGATTCTGGAGACGGTGCACCTGCTCGACCAGCGATAACCCCGAATGCCCCACAACTGGATTGCCTTCTCGGTTGTCGTCCTCGCGCTGCTGATCGTGGATCTGGCGGTGTTGCAGCGGCCGGGACGGCCCGTTTCCGTGCCGCTGGCGTGGATGTGGACCGGATTTCTGGCGCTGCTGGCGGGCGGCTTCGCCCTCTACATCGGCCATGCCTCGGGGCGGCAGCCGGCGCTCGAATTCCTCAGCGGCTACCTGATTGAAGGCTCGCTGAGCATCGACAATCTGTTCGTTTTCCTGATCCTCTTTCGCGCGCTGCATCTGGGGCTGGAAGAGCAGCGGCGCGTGCTGCTGTGGGGCGTCCTCGGCGCGATTATCCTGCGCGGCCTTTTGATTGTGGCCGGAACCACGCTGCTCGAGCGCTTCTGGTGGGTGCAGGATGCCTTCGGAGTTGTGATTGCCATTGCCGCGGTCCGGCTGCTGTTCGCGAAGCCGGGGCGTACGCCCCTCCGCGGGCCGGTGCTCTGGGTGCGGGACTGCTGCATGCGCTACGCCGGCGGCACCGAGCTGGCCTTCACTTCCCTGCTGCTGGTGATTGCCGCCGTGGAAGTGACGGACCTGCTGTTTGCGCTGGACTCGATTCCGGCGGTGCTGGCGGTGACGAGGAATCCCTGGATCGCCTTCACCTCGAATATCTTCGCCGTGCTCGGACTGCGCTCGCTCTACTTCGCCATGGCGGCCATGCTCGACCGCCTGCACCTGCTGCACTACGGCCTGGCCTGCATCCTGGGGTTTGTCGCCTTTAAAATGCTGGCCGCGCGATGGCTGACAATTGCGGCGGACACGTCGCTGTTCGTCATCCTCGGCATCCTGGCGTTGTTCGCCGTCCTGAGCAAAGTCCTGCCGGCGCCGCACGCAGATTTGAATCGAGGCGTCTGAATTCTTCATCTTGTTGCCAGGCGGGACTATCGTATTTACCGAGCAGTGGAGGTGTGCGCATGAAGGTCGGGGTATTGGGATCGGGTGATGTGGGGCAGACGCTGGCGGCGGGTTTCCTGAAGCACGGCCACGAGGCGATGATCGGGACGCGCGAGCCGGCGAAGCTGGCCGAGTGGCACAAGGCGCATCCGAAAGCGAAAGTGGGCAGCCCTGGCGAGGCAGGCGCCTTTGGCGACGTGCTGGTGCTGGCGGTGAAGGGCTCGGCTGCCGCGGCGGCGCTGCACAGCGCGGGGGATGGGGCCGGAAAGGTCGTGATCGACGCGACGAACCCGATCGCCGACGCGCCGCCCGATCACGGCGTGCTGAAGTTTTTCACCACCCTCGACGATTCGCTGCTGGAGCGGCTGCAGAAGGAGTTCAAGGACGCGCGGCTGGTGAAGGCGTTCAATTCCGTCGGCGCCCCGCAGATGGTGAATCCCAGCTATGCCGGTGGGACGCGGCCCACCATGTTCATCTGTGGCAACGATGCGAGCGCGAAGCGGACGGTGGGTGAGATTCTCGACCAGTTCGGCTGGGAAACGGCCGATATGGGAACCGCGGAAGCCGCGCGCGCCATCGAGCCGCTGTGCATGCTGTGGTGCATTCTCGGCTTCACCAAAAACGAGTGGACCCACGCGTTCAAGCTGCTGCGGAAGTGAACCGTCAAAAATCGACGAAAGCGACTTCCCTGTCCTTCGCGATGACCGAATGCTTGCCGAAGCGTGGATCGTCGCGTTGCGGGAAGTCGTTGCGGTAATGAGCGCCGCGGCTCTCTTCGCGACCGAGGGCGCACTGCACGGTCAACCGGCTCAGCGTGTGCAGATTTTCGTATTCTACGACAGATCGAGTCAGAACCCCTCCCCGCCAGGCTCTGGAGAGTCGTGGAAATTCCGCGACTGCTGCGCGCAGACCCTCCGCGTCCCGGAGAAGTCCCGCGTTGACCCACATTAACTGTTGCAGCTCGTGCAGCGGGGCCGATAAATCCCGAGGCTCGTGTAAGGGCACTTGCTTCGAGATCGGCGGCTTCTTCGATTCGATAGGCTCCGCCCCCCGCATCGCCTCCGCAGCCCGCGCCCCAAAGACCAGCCCCTCCAGCAGCGAATTGCTGGCCAGCCGGTTCGCCCCGTGGACCCCGGTGCAGGCGGCTTCTCCCGCCGCATAAAGACGCTTCAGCGACGTGCGGCCGTGCACGTCCGTGCGGATGCCCCCCATCAGGTAATGGGCCGCGGGGCGCACCGGGATGAGGTCGCGGCGCAGATCGAGCCCATGCTCGCCGAGGAATTTCGAGATTCCGGGAAAGCGCGCGTGCGGATCGATGCTCGTCACGTGGCGCATGTCGAGATAGACGGGAAGCGCTTCGCCACCCGCTCTCATGCCCTCGCGCGTGATGGCCCGCGCGACCACGTCGCGCGGGGCAAGTTCGAGCAGCGGGTGGTACTTCTCCATGAAGCGCTCGCCCGTGCTGTTGCGCAGCCACGCGCCCTCGCCGCGCAGCGCTTCGGAAAGCAGAAATCGCTGCACGCCCGCCAGGCTGAGCGCCGTGGGGTGAAACTGGTAGAACTCCATGTCGGCGATCTCGGCTCCCGCACGCCAGGCCATGGCGATGCCGTCCCCGGTGGCCACCGCGGGGTTCGTAGTATCGCTGTAGACCTGACCGGCGCCCCCGCTGGCCAGCAGAACGGCGCGAGCGCGGACATGCGTCACCATCCCCCCGCGATCGAGGAGCGAAACGCCGGCAGCCTCGCCGTCCTCCATCAAGAGCCCAACCGTGGTGGTCCATTCGCGCAGCGTGATGTTCGGGATCGACCGTGCGTGCCGCAGCAGCGACCGGCCGATCTCCGCGCCGGTGGCGTCGCCGTGGGCGTGGAGGATGCGGTTGCGGCTGTGCGCTCCTTCGCGCGTGAGCATCAGCTTCCCATTCTCGCGGTCGAAGCCGGTGCCCCAGCGCAGCAGTTCCTCGACCCGCAGCGGGCCCTCCTCCACGAGGATGCGCGCCGCCTCCCGGTAGACCAGACCGTCCCCCGCGGCAACCGTGTCTTCGAGGTGCAGCGCGACGTCCTCTTCGCCGCTCATGGCCACGGCGATCCCGCCCTGGGCGTAGTGGGTGTTCGACTCGCCCAGCGCCTCTTTGGTGACGACGAGGACCCGCGCGTTGTCCGACGCCAGGCCGATGGCCGCGCGCAGGCCTGCAATCCCCGCGCCGACGATGATGAAGTCGGTTTCCTGCTCCAGAGGCATGAACTTTCAGGCTATCGCATTGAAGGATGGATCATGCCGACGCCGGAACCGGCTCCGCCACGCGCACATCGGCAAAAACGAAGCCATCGCGATCGACCACTTCCCCGCTCTCGATGGCGATCGGCTCGCGGAACATAGGCCCGGCATAGACGACTGAGTGGAACTCGCCGTTCTCCCCACAGGGATCGACGCCTGCCGGAAGGTCGCGGAGAAAATCGGCGTCGAAGTCGCGCCCGGCAAATTCGCGGGGCAGCTTCCTCGGATCGACGCAGACGATGCGCGCGCGCAGGCCGGCGGCGATCATATCGCGGGCCAGCTGATGCGTATCCAGCCCCCAGACCGGGAAAACCGGCTGCAGGCCGGTTCCCGCGAGCTTCTCCTCGCGGTAGCGCCGCACGTCTTCAAGGAACAGGTCGCCGAAGGCCATGCATTCGACGCCGTCGGCGACAGCCGCATCGCAGGCGGTCCGCATCGCAGCTTCGTAGTGTTCGTTGGAGCAGGGCCAGGGAAGCGGCACAGTGTGCAACGGCAGCCCGGCTGCCTGTGCCTGCGCCTCGAGCAAGGCCCGCCGCGTGCTGTGCATGGCCACGCGATCGAAGGCCGCGTTGAGCGTGGTCAGCAGACCGGCGATCTCGTACGCCCCGCTCTGCCGCAGAACGTGAAGCGTCCAGGCGCTGTCTTTGCCGCTGCTCCAGGAGAGAAGAAGTTTTCGGCTCACTCCAGGAGCTTATCGCACCCGGCGGTCGATCAGACTCCCCGGGCGGTGCGGCCGACCGAAGGACTCGTCGAGCGGCCCGTTCCCGGCAGCGGCATCACCAGCGGCGCGCCCCCGGTTCCGGTTCGTCTCGGCTTCTCCCGCGACTTCAGCTTGGAGCGCAACAGCAGGTTCACCGTTTCCAGCTGCCGGACCCGTCTCCCCATCAGCAGCAAAGTGACCGCGCAACCGGCGACTACGCCGATCCAGCAACCCAGCAACATCCCGGCGAAGAACCCGCCCCAGGAATGTAGAACGAAGACTGCCATACCCCGCCCTCGCTTTCATGAGCGATGAATTTTCCTGGCCGGGCCAGCCTCGGCGCCTGGGGTGGGGTCGAGGATCTCTGGGGAAGGGATCAGGACCGGCCGGGTACTGCCAACTTCCTTACGCTTCGATGCATTTCCAGGACAAAGTGATCCGTCATGCCGGCAATATAGTCGGCGATGACCCTGGGAGCCCCTTCCTGCTCCACCTGCCCAAAGTGGCTCGGCGGCAGGAGCGAGGGGTCCGCCATCCACGCCGCGAAAAGGTCGGCGATCACCCGAGCAGCCTGTTCGTGTCCTCGCTTCAGATCATCACAAAGATACAGATTCCGGTAAAGAAAGTCTTTCGCTTCAACCCGCAGCCGCTCCATTTCCGGGGAAAATGCGGCCATGCGGACGGGAGCGCAGCGAATTCCTTCCAGCTCGTCGATGTTGTTTACGTGCAGCCGCCGGCCGATTTCCGCCACCAGGTCGTCCGCAAGCGCATTCAGCATAAGCTTCAGGGCCTCCTGGAACAAGACTTTGGAGGAGGCGCCGGGATTCTCGGCAGCGATCGGCGCAAATTGGCGCTCCAACAGGGTTACGCCCGACCGAATCGTGTCCAGAGTGAGGATCCCGGCTTCCATGCCGTCGTCGAGATCGGCCGTCAGGTACGCGATTTCGTCGGCCAGGTCGATGATCTGCGCCTCGAGGGGCGGCCGCCGGTCGAGGAAGTACTCCGCCAGCTCGGGGTGTTCGGCAGCCGAATAGTCGCGAGAGTGCTTGACGATCCCCTCGCGCACGCCAAGGGTGAGGTTGAGGCCGCGAAAATCCAGGTGGCGGACCTCAAAGTGCTCGACGATGCGCAGCGCGTGGAGATTGTGGTCGAAGCCCAGACCGTAGCGCTGCAGGGCGTCGTCGAGGGCGCGCTCGCCGGCGTGCCCAAAGGGCGGGTGGCCGATGTCGTGGGCGAGGGCCAGCGCCTCGGTCAGGTCCTCGTTCAGGCCGAGGGCCCGGGCGATGGCGCGCGCAATCTGCGCCACCTCCATAGTGTGGGTCAGGCGGCTGCGGAAATGGTCGGAGCCCCGGGAGGTAAAGACCTGGGTCTTGCCCGCCAGCCGTCGAAATGCGCGGGAGTGGATGATCCGCCCGCAGTCGCGCTGGAACGGCGAGCGATAGCGATGGTCCGGCTCGGGGTGCTCGCGGCGCGACAGAATCCCGCGCTCAGGAGCCGCGCAGGCCGCGGGCAAAGCCGTCGTCGCTGGCATCGGATCCGTCCAGGAGCCTACTCCGGCTTGCCGGCGGTGGGGCTCCCCGACTCTTTCGCCAGCCGCACCCGCGCGCTGTCCAGCTTCTTCTGGACCTTGCCGATGTCCCCGCTGTCCATATCGGCCTGCACGGTGTGCGCGTATTCGTTCAGCGAAAGCTCCCACTGGGCCGCGGCCAGCTTCAGCCGCCCGGTCTTCTCGTACACGTCGCCCAGATGGTCGTGGACGGTGGGGTCGTTGGCCCCCCGGGCGATGGCCCGCTCCAGGTTATCCTCCGCCTGCGTGTACTGCCCCAGCCGGAAATAGGCCCAGCCCAGCGAGTCGAGGTAAGCGTAGTTCGTGGGCTCCAGTTGCACCGCTTTCCGGATCATGGCCAGCGCCTCGTCCAGCTTCACCCCCCGATCCGCCAGCATGAAGCCGAAGTTGTTCAGCGTGAGGGCGTTATTGGGATCGGTGGCGAGAACCTTGCGGAACTCCGCTTCCGCATCGTCGTAGCGGTGCGCACGATCGGCCATCATGGCGCGATCGAACAGGATCATCGTCTGATCGTCCTTTTTAGTCGCCTGCTTCTCGGCCTCATCGAGGATGTCGGAAGCGTCCTTCCACTTCCGCAGATCGGTATAGACCTGGGAGAGCTGGAAGTACACCTCCATGTTTTTCGGATTGGCTGCGATCAGGGCCTTCGCCATCTCAATGCCCTCGTCCGCATGGCCGGTGTCGGCCAGCTGCCGCGCGAGGGTCAGTTTGGCGTCGATATCCTTCGGCTGCTTGTCCACCGCTTCGCGGGCTGCGGCCAGCGCCTTGTCGTACTCGTGGGCCTCGCGCCACGTCTCCACGATCTCGTCGTACGCGTGCTCTTCCAGATCGCCGCCCAGGGCGACCATCTTCTGGTAGCAGCCCACCGCCTGATCCGGCCGGTTCTGCTCGCGATAAACGTCCGCGAGGCGGTCGAGGATCAGCGCGTAGTTCCCCTTCTCCTCATTCGAATACTGGCCGCTGGGGTGCTCGGTGGACGCGGCCAGTTGCTCGAACAGCTTCGCCGCGTCGTCCAGATGCCCCAGGGCGTCCTGGATGCGCGCTTCCTCGAACTGATCCTCCAGCGAATCGGGAGCCAGTTCGCGGGCCTTCTTAATGGCCGCCAGAGCGTCGTCGAATTTGCCGTTGTGCTCGTCGATTTCGGCAATCTGGGTCTCCGCCTCGCTGTCGGTGGTGTCCCCGGCAGCCACGTCTTTCCAGGCCTGCAGCGCGGCATCGCCCTGGTTGTCGGCCTGCAGGTCCTCGGCCAGTTTCTTCTCGATGTCGAGATTGTCGGGCTCGAGCGCGAGCGCCTTCTTATAGGCGCCAATCGCGTCTTTCGTGTCTTTCTGCTCGTCGTACGTGGCGCCCAGCTGATATTCCGTGCGCGAGGTCTGATCGTCATCCGGCAGCGACTTGAGAACATCGATCGCCCGCTTCGAGTCCCCCATATCCGAGTAGAAGCGGTTGGCGATCAGCGCCGTCTCCTCCGAGCCGGGATCGATGTGCCGCGCCGCCGCCAGCTGCGCTTCCGCCTGCGCGGAATCGTGGTCCGCCGCGTACAGCCGCGCCAGCATCAGGTGATCCTCCGGGCTGCTCGGCTCCAGCTGCACGATCTTCTGGTATTCGCCGATGGCCAGCTTCAGCATCTGCCCCGACACATCCTGCTGCTGGTTATCGCTCAGGCTGCGGAGATAAACCTCGGCCAGCAGCTTGTGCGCTTCCAGATCGTTGGGGTCCTGCTTGATCCGGTCCTGGGCCGCGACCACCGCCTCCTTGATCCGGCCGGTGCGGAAGTACAGCTCCGCCAGATGGCCGTTCAGGAACTTCGATTCCGGGTCGGCATTCAGGGCCATCTTGTATTCTTCGATCGCCCGGGTGGCGTATTCGCTGCGGCCGAGGGTCGTGGCCATCTCCTCGTATTCATGCGCCAGCATGTAGTGGTAATACGCGCTGCTGGTGTCCGGGGCCGTGGTGTCCTGCTTCTGTCCGGGGGCCGCGGGCGCGGCGCCCGAAGCAGCCGGGCTCTGCGCGAAAAGCCCCGAACTGATCGAGAAAAAGGCGAAGGTGCTGAGCAGCAGGAGGCGACGGGCGCGGTTCTTCATGGAATGGAGATTTCCTGTTCCGGACTGTCCGCCAGGGGAAATGTGGCCTCTGGCTGAACACCATTTGCGGCCCTCCCCGATCCGGCGAGGCAGCCGTACTTTCTTATGACGATTGTACCCCGCGTCAGGATGCGAACCGGCCCCCTCCCGCAGTGAATTCCGCGGGGTTGCAGGGGGTCCTGACCGGGGTGGAGGCACCAGCGGAGCACAGGCCAAACTCAATACTCCGACCGCCGGGTGAGATCGAGCAGGGCGAACAGGATCACGCCCACCAGCGCGTTGAGCAGCGCGCGCATGGCCTCATGGAACCAGTGCCACGAAAACGGCTGGCCCAGCATGTGGCTCTCCAGCAGCCACAGAATCGCGGTTTGCAGCAGCGTAAAGCCAAAGGTCAGCAGCAGCCGGGTCCCGTGGTTCTCCGTGTCGATCCGCACCCCAATGGACGCCGCCATGTAGCCGATGACCCCTTTGGCGATGCCGAAGACCCCGAGCGGATGGTGCGTCAGGCCGTCCTGGCCGATTCCCATAACCGTCCCGAACAGGGTGGCGCTGATCGGCTCACGCCGGCTGATGGCGTAGTAAATCGTGATCAGCAGCGGCAGGTCCAGCAGATCGAAGCGGGTGAAATACAGCGAAAGCAGCGACTGCAGCCCGAGCGCCAGCAGCGGAACCAGAACATAGACCAGCCACGGGTAGGACCGCGTCCCGACCTCGCGCCGCGAGGACGCCAACAAAACCATTTCAGGCGCCTCCCTGGGGCGGGGTGGTGGAGGGCGGCGCCGCGGCCGCAGGCGGTCCAGCAGGCGGCTTCGCCAGCGGCTTTTTTCCCGGGCTCTGCTGCCCCGGGTTCGGCTGCGTAGCGGATTTGGGCGGGGTCGTCGTCACCGGCGGTTTCGCCTTGGGCCTGGGTGCCGGAGCCACCGGAGGCCGGTCGGAATTTTCGGTCTGCCCCGCGTCGCTGCGCGGCGTGTCATCGCCCGGCCGGGTCTCCGCCGGAGGCGGCGGCAGGTTCCCGAGCCGCTGTCCCGGCACCAGATCGGAAGCCGGCGGCACATCCCCCGGCGAGTAA